>JBOFFO010000040.1:0-1668 GCA_051648665.1 Beijerinckiaceae bacterium
GCCATTCTTTCTGATGGCGGGCTAGTCAATTCCAGTCTCAAGGCGATTGGACTGGCGCCGCAGCGGCTGATCTTCAATAAGCAGGGCGTAGTGATCGGGCTGACCGAAATCCTGATGCCCTACATGATTCTCGCGCTGCTCGCGGGATTCGGCCGCCTCGATGCGCGGCTTGAGGAAGCGGCGGCGACTCTGGGCGCGAAACCGTGGCAGAATTTCCTGCGGATCGTGCTGCCGCTGTCACTGCCCGGCATTCTTCTGGGATCGTTGTTGTGTTTCGTGCTGGCGGTCAGCTCTTTCATCACGCCGAAGCTTCTGGGCGGCGGCCGCGTGTTTCTGCTGGCCACGGAAATCTATGATCAAGCCATCGTCACGTTGAACTGGCCGCTGGCCGCAACCCTTTCGATCATTGTTCTGGTCGTGTTCGGGTTCGCGCTCATCGCCTATGGCCGCGCGGCGCGGACCTGAAGAGAGCGGCAATGGATCAGCAGCCGACATCACCCGTTCTCAAAGCGATCACCCTGGCTTGCTTTGTCTTTCTGCTCGCCCCGGTGGTGATCGTGCTGCCGCTGTCCTTCAGCGGCGACACCTTCATGGCATTCCCACCCAACAGCTGGAGCACGCGCTGGTACGGCGCAATCTTCTCCAACACAAAAATGATCAATGCGTTTTTGGTTTCGCTCGCCCTTGCGGCAGCGGTCACCGTCATCAGCATCGCCATCGCCCTGCCCGCCGTCTATGCACTGGTGCGACTGCGGCCGCCCGGCAGCGAGACATTGTTCAGCATTTTCACCGCGCCGCTTTTGTTGCCAACCATCGTGCTCGGCCTCGCCATGTTGATTATTTTTGCGGGGATGGGATTGCTGGCCACATGGCCCGGCCTGCTGATTGCGCATCTGGTCGTGACCGTGCCCTACGCCCTGCGCGTGCTCGCCACGGCGCTCGCGAATTTGCCGCCCGATGTCGAGCAAGCGGCAGCCACACTGGGCGCACGGCCATTCACCGTTTTTCGCCGTATCACACTTCCGCTGATGCTGCCGGGCGTCGCGGCCACCGCTGCGCTCTGCTTTCTCGTCTCGTTCGATGAAACGGTGCTGTCGCTGTTCATGACCGGCCCGAAAATCACGACCTTGCCGGTGGAGATGTTCCACCATGTCGAAACGCGCGCTGACCCGCTGGTCGCCGCCCTGTCGGTGTTGCTTGTCGCATTCACCCTTTTCATTGTCATTCTGGTCGATCGCAGCCTCGGCCTCGGCCGGGCATTCGTCAAAGGCGGCTAGGGAGGTGCTGTCAGACGAACCAAAAAAGTCTCGGAAAGCACCCTACCCCGGCACGGATCAGGCCGCACAGCGCGATTGGCAATAAACCGCCGATATCGCTGTTCAAAGGCTCACCGGCAGCCCTGCCAGCACGAGCCAAAACTGATCCGAGACCGTCAAACTGGACCGTTTTTGGTTAGAATTTTCCGTGGCAAACTCCCCTGGCTGGGAGGAGCGGAAGACGATGAAGGCGAGCAAGTTCTCGGACGCGCAGAAAGCGTTCATTTTGAAGCAGTCGCTGACGGGGTACCCGTGGCGGACCTCTGCCGGAAGGCCGGGATTAGCCAGGCGACCTATTTCAACTGGAAGAAGAAGTATGACGGCCTGTTGCCAACGGAGATGCGGCGACTGA
>JBOFFO010000041.1:0-11313 GCA_051648665.1 Beijerinckiaceae bacterium
ACCATTTCGCAATCTTGCCGTCCATGAAGCGAAGAATATCCGCCTTGTCTGGCGCTTTACCTTGCTTGGGAACAATGACCAGCAAAGGCCGCTCGTCCCATTTCGGATGGGTGATGCCGATCACCGCAGCTTCCGCCACATCCGGATGGCCGACAGCGAGATTTTCCAGATCGATGGATGAAATCCATTCGCCGCCTGATTTGATTACGTCCTTGGCGCGGTCGGTGATTTGCATATAGCCATGGGCATCAATCGTCGCCACATCACCGGTATCGAAATAACCCTCATCGTCGAGAATTTCGCCGCCATCATTCTTGTAGTAGGCGGACGAGATTGCGAAACCGCGCACCTTGAGCCGGCCGAAGGTTTTCCCATCCCACGGCTGGCGGTTGCCATTGTCATCCGTGATTTTCATTTCAACGCCGAACGGCGCATGGCCCTGTTTCTGTTTCAGATCATAGAGCGCATCACCTGTCAGATGCGCGACGGCGGGTTTGATGGAGCAGATTGAGCCGAGTGGACTCATCTCAGTCATGCCCCAGGCGTGGTCGACCGTCACACCATAGGTTTTCTCGAATGCTTCTGTGACGGCGCGCGGGCAGGCGGAGCCGCCAATCGTCACACGCTTCAGCGTTGTGGGTTTGACATTTTCTTTTTGCAGATGTTGCAGCAGCATCAGCCACACCGTCGGCACCGCAGCCGAAAACGTCACCTTCTCCGCTTCCAGCAATTCATACACGGATGCGCCATCGAGTTTATAGCCGGGCATGACCAGCTTGGCGCCCACCATCGGTGCGGAAAATGCCAGCGACCATGAATTGGCATGGAACAGCGGCACAATCGGCAGCACGGTATCGCGCGCCGAAATCGCCAGCATGTCCGGCGTCAGCACAGACATGGAGGTCAGTATATTGGAGCGGTGGGAATAAACCACGCCTTTGGGATTGCCCGTGGTGCCGGAGGTGTAGCACATGCCCGCAGCCGCATTTTCATCGACGGGCACCCAGTCGAAATCGCCATCCGCCTCTGCCAGCCATGCCTCATAGGGGACAGCATTCTTCAAGCTCGTTTGCGGCATATGTGCTGCATCGGTCAGCACGATATATTTCTCGATGGTCGGCAGGTGTGCCTGCATTTTTTCCAGCAGCGGCACGAAGGTCAGGTCCGTCATCAGCATCCGGTCGGCGGCGTGATTGATGATCCAGGCGATCTGTTCGGGGAACAGGCGTGGGTTGACGGTGTGATACACCGCGCCCGCGCCAGTGATGCCGTACCAGGCTTCCAGATGCCGCCAGGTATTCCACGCCAATGTGCCGACCCGGTCGCCTTCTCGAATGCCATCGCGGTGCAGGCGTTGTGCAACGCGCAGCGCCCGCTCGCGCAGGTCACGGTAATTCGTGCGGTGCATCGGACCTTCCACAGACCGCGACACCACCTCCTGCCCGCCATGCTGGATGGCGGCGTGGTCAATGACGCGGTGCAGGCGCAATGGCCAGTTTTGCATCAGTCCCAGCATCGTTTACTCCCAAGCGCAGACGGTGTTTGCATTGTCACACCGCGCGCTTGCGGTGCAAGCGGACATTGATTAGTTTATATCTAAACCAGCGGAGGTGCCCATGCCCAAGGCGTCCGATGAACGATTGCAGGCCACCATGCGTGTCTGGTTCCGGATGGCGCGATTGCATGCGCGTCTTTCAGGCGGGGTAGCGGCGCGGCTGCGTGACATCGGCCTGACCATTCCGCAGTTTGATGTGCTGTCATCGGTGGACGAGAATGAGGGCATGACCCAGCAACAGCTTGCCGAGCGCCTTTATGTGACCAAGGGCAACATCTCCGGCATCATTGACCGGCTTACCGAGCAGGGGCTTATCACGCGCACGGCGGTGGCGAGTGACAAGCGCTCCAATTCGCTGGCGCTTACGGCCAAAGGCCGCCAGGTGACGCGCCGCGCGCAGGACATTCACCACGGCTACATGATGCAGACGATGGGCGCGCTTGAACCGGGCCAGCAGCAGTTGCTCGGCGATCTCCTTGTCACACTGCGGGAGCGGGTGCGCGAGGTCGAAGCCGGTGTTGCGCCCGCAAGCGGGTCGAGCGCGGTCGCCTGAGTGCGCCGATGTTCGCGGGCGTTTCATTTCCCGGCGGCGGCAACCGCTGCTACTGGCAGGGCGGATTTTGGGAGATCATTGCGCCCGCCCTCGCCCTGAAACCTGTCCGCGTTGTCGGTGTCAGCGGCGGCGCATTTGCCGCCTCCTATGCGCTCCTGGGCATTGGCGAAGAAGTTCGCGCCAAGGTCATTGAAGGGTGTCGGCTGGGCCTGCCCAATTTCGACCGCACGGCACTGAAACGGCGCGAGCATCCCTTTCCGGTCGCGGGTCTCTATCGGCGTCTGATCGATGAAACGCTGACTGAGGCGCGGCTGCATCGAATCCAGTCTGAGACCGATCTGCAGATCATGGTCGCCCACCCGCCCGGATTCATGCCTGCCCCCTTGGCGGCAGCGGTCGGGCTGGCGGCCTATCAGCTGGAAAAGAAAATCCGCGCGCCGGTCCATCCTGTTCTTGGCCGGCGCATCGGTTTTCGTGCCGCTTATCTGCCTGTGCGCGCCATGACCACGGCGGTGGAATGGGCGGATGCGGTTTATGCATCCGCCAGCGTGCCGCCGGTTATGCCGATCACGCAGGTTTCAGGACGCACAGCCATTGATGGCGGCATGGTGGACAATGTGCCGGTCGAGCCATTGGAAGAGCTGGAAGCGCAAGGTGAACGCACACTGGTGCTGTTGACGCGACGGTATAAAAAATTACCCGCCGTTGCCCATCGCACCTATGTGCAGCCGTCGCAGGCAATTCCCGTGGGCCAGTTCACCATTACCAATCCCGATGCAATTCTTGCGGCCCATGCGCAAGGCCGCTCCGATGGCGTAGCCTTTTTACGCACGCTCAAATAGTCCCATTATTCTGCTGCGCGCGGCAACACAGGCGCTGGTGTCGACATGTGAGGCGCAGGGATTGTGGTGCGCTGCGACTTGGCGTGAGCCAACTCCGCTTCCAAATCTTCATTCGGTCCGATGAAACCGGAGAACAGCCGGCCGACGCGCCGCGTTGCTTTGTCCATGAGAATGTAGAAGGCCGGCACGAACACGAGCGACAACACGGTGGACACCAGCAGGCCGCCGATCACCGCAATCGCCATCGGGGCGCGGAACTCGCCGCCATCGCCGAGGCCAAGCGCCGTCGGCGCCATGCCCGCCGCCATCGCGATGGTGGTCATGACAATCGGCCGCGCGCGCTTGTGGCCCGCATCCAGCACCGCATCGACACGGTTAGCGCCACGGGCTTGCTCCTCGATGGCGAAATCCACGAGCATGATCGCGTTTTTCGTCACAATGCCCATCAGCATGAGAATGCCAATCACCACGGGCATTGACACCGCATTGTTGGTCAGCAGCAAGGCGGCCACGACGCCGCCAATCGACAGCGGCAGCGACAGCATGATCGTGATCGGCTGGAACACGCTGCCGAACAGCAGGATCAGCACGCCAAGCACCATCATGATGCCAATGATCATGGCCTTGGCGAAACCGGCGAACACCTCGCCCATGATTTCCGCATCGCCCGATTGCTGGAACCGGACGCCGGCGGGCAGATTTTTCGCTTCCGGCAAGGCCAGAACTTTATTCACCGCATCGCCAAGCGGCTGGCCGCCGAGATCGGCGCCGAGCGTTATGCGCCGCACGCGGTCATAGCGGTCGATGGAAGAGGGGCCTTGTGCAAATTTCAAATCGGCCACAGCGGACAACGGCACGGGCACCCCGCCCGTGCCGGAGACCATCATGCTCTCGACATAGCGCATGTCGCCCCGCGCGCGCGGATCAAATTGCACGCGGATCGGAATTTGCCGGTCGCCGGCATTAAATTTTGCAAGATTGGGGCCGACATCGCCCAGCGTGCCGACACGGACCGCTTCTGACAGCACATCCGTGGTCACGCCAAACCGTGCGGCTTCATCGCTGCGCGGTATGATGCGGATCTCCGGCCGGTCCATTCCAGCGGACGCGCTGACATTGGCAAAGCCCTGAATGCGCCGCATCGCCGGCTCAATCGCCGCAACGGTTTTGGCCAAGGCATCCGGGTCGGTGGAAAGCAGCGCCATCGACAATTCGCGCTCGCCGCGATCATTGACCTTGAACACACGCATGTCCGGCACCTGCGCCATGCGGTCCGTAATTTCGCGTTCAATGGTTTTCTGGTTGCGCTTGCGCTCGGTCTTGCGGCCGATCTGGATAATGATGGAAGCTTTGCGCACATCGCGCGCGCCGATGGGCGTCGCGCCGCCAATCACGAAAACCCGCTTGACCTCCGGCGAGGCCTGCGCGGCGCGCACGGCTTCATCGGTCTTGTCGCGCATATTCTCGACCGTCACGCCCGGCGGCATTTCAAACGACAGCACGATGCGGCCGTTGTCTTCCGCCGGAATAAACCCGGTCGGCAGGAATTTCATCGACCAGATCGTGAAGGAAAAAATTGCGATGCCCACAAAAGTCGTCAGCCAGGGATGGCGTGTGGTCATAGCCAGCGCACGCATGTAGCCGCGCATGACTACGCCGTCCTTGTATTCATGCTCGTGCGTATTTTTCATGAAATACGCCGCCATCATCGGCGTGATCAGGCGCGCGACCAGCAGGGATAAAAGAACAGCAATCGCCACGGTCAGGCCGAATTGCTTGAAATACTGGCCGGCAATGCCGCCCATGAAGGACACCGGCGCAAAGACCGCCACGATGGTCATGGAAATGGCGATCACCGCCAGACCGATTTCATCCGCCGCCTCCATCGCTGCACGGTAGGGCGATTTGCCCATGCGCATATGGCGGACAATATTCTCGATCTCGACAATCGCGTCATCGACGAGAATGCCGGTGACCAGGGTCAGCGCCAGAAGGCTGACGAGATTGAGCGAAAATCCAATCGCTTCCATCACGAAAAAAGTGGGGATCACAGACAGCGGCAACGCCACCGCTGCGACAATCGTCGCCCGCCAGTCGCGCAGGAAAATGAACACGACAATGATGGCGAGAACAGCGCCCTCGATCAGCGTCTGCATCGTCGCTTTGAAGTTGCCATAGGTGAAGCTCACCGCATCATCGATCAGCGTGAAACTCACTTCGGGATGGCGTTGGCGCAGGTCATTGATCCGGCGCTCGACATTTTCCTTCACAACCAGATCGCTGGCGCCTTTGGCGCGGAAAATATTCACGGTGACGATGGAATCGCGCCCGTCGAGACGCGCAAAGGCGCGCTGCTCCTCAAACCCGTCAATCACCGTGCCAAGGTCAGAAAGCCGCACTTCGCGCCCGCCTGGCAGGACGATCTTCGTCGCTGCCAGTTCTTCAACGGTGCGTGAGCCAGCCAGCGTGCGGATCGCCTGTTCCTTGCCGCCAACCTCGCCGCGCCCACCGGCCAGATCGACACTCGTAGCGCGCAGTTGGCGGTTCACATCGGACGCGGTGACGCCAAGCGCCATGAGCCGGTCCGGATTGAGATTGATGTGAATTTCACGGTTGACGCCGCCAAACCGCTCCACCTGCCCAACCGCGCGCAGGCCCTGCAATTCGCGCTTCACCACATCATCGACAAACCAGGATAGCTGTTCCAGCGTCTTGCCCGGCGATGCAATCGCGTAGGAGAGGATCGCCTGTCCCTCCACATCGATGCGCTGTATGATCGGCTCATCGACAGTGCGCGGCAGATCAGCGCGGATTTTTGCCACCGCATCCTTCACATCGTTGATGGCGCGATCAACGTTGGTCTCCAACTGAAATTCGATGACAACCGAGGCGCGGCCATCCGTCAGCGTCGTCACAATGTGTTTGACGCCGGTCAGGCCGGATACGGTGTCCTCGATCTTGCGGGCGACCTGCGTTTCAAGCTCCGCTGGTGCAGCGCCCTGCTGCGTGACCGTGATGGAGATGACGGGCACATCGATGTTCGGGAATTTCGTCACCGGAATCGTCCGGTAGGACATAAAGCCGAGCAGCAGCAGCACAGCGAACAGGACAACCGAGGGAATCGGCTTGCGGATGGACCATGCGGAAAAATTCATTGCTGCAATCCGCCTTTATTGGGTTTTCTCGACAGGCGTCACGCGGTCGCCGTTGCGCACGAACGTCCCGGCGATCGAAACAACCAGTTCATTGTCACTCAGGCCCTGCTCGATCTGGATCACGCCCTTGCCGCGAATGCCCGGCGTTACCGTGCGCGTTTCAATCACGCCATTTTTCACCACCTGCACCTCAAACCGGTCGCCGATAGCAGCAAGCGCCGACTGCGGGATGGTGGGCGCGGTCTTGCGCGCAATCTCGATGGTTGCCCGGGCGAATGAACCGACAGCGAGCCGATCGGCGGCGTCAAGGGTAATGCGCACCCGCCCCAGCCGGCTCGTGCGATTTACTTCAGGCGATACCAGCCTCACTTTGCCGGTCACTTCCGTATCCGTTGCGGCAGGCGCAATAATCACGGGTTGGCCAATACGCAGTCGCGCCAGCGTCGTTTCGGCTACATCCGCTTCCAGTTCGATCACGCCGTCGCGTGTCATGCGAAAAAGGGGCTCGCCAGCGCCAGCGGCAATCGCGCCAACTTTTGCTGTGCGCCGGGTGATGACGCCCGCCGCAGGGGCACGGATCTCCGTGCGCGCCAGCCGTAATTCAATATCCTTGCGCTGCGCTTCCGTGGATTTGCGCTCGGCTTCCGCGACCTCAAGCCCTTCGCGGGCTGAAGCCACCCGCGCCTGTGCTGCACGCGCGCTGGCTGTTTTCTGGTCCAGCACTTCCTTGGATGCGAAACCTTCCCGGTCGAGCCGTTGCGAACGGCCAAGCGTGGCGGTGGCGAAGCCGGCGTCGGCTTCCGCCTGCGTGATCTGATACTTTGCCTGAGCAATCGTCGAATCGAGCCGCGCCAGCGCAGCGGCATTCTGCTCCAGCATGATGTCGAGCGTCTCGCGCGACAGCCGCGCCAGCACCTGACCCTTTTCGACTCGGTCGCCTTCATCGGCGAGCAATTCCGTGATCCGGTAGCCGTCGATTTCCGGGCCTATCAGCACCTCATCTTTCGCGACCAGCGTACCATTGACGAACACCGTTTCCGCCACCGGCTGCGCGGTGACGCGTGCGACGGAAATCGCCGGCGCTTCGGCGCTGGCCTGTGTCTGAGAGGCTTTCGCGGCATCAGCCGCATGCAAAGCCGTGGAAGCAGGCGCAAAGAGCGCGGCGGCCAGCGCAAGGCTCGATACGGACAGGGACAGGCGGTTCATGACAGGCTCCGGAGGCGGGGGCGGCTTGCGGATGGAATGGGCGTCGCGCCAATCAGCAAGGCAACGGTTTCGAGAAAGACAGGGAGCGCACGCTCCGGGTCGAACTGCTTGTCGATGGTGGCGCGGGTAAACAGCCCTTCACCCATGACCATCAGCACTTCGGCAAGAACATCGATATCGTGACGGGGGCGAATGCGTCCTGCCGCTACCTGAGCGGCCAATGCGTCCCGAAAGATACGCAGCACATCCCGATCCGCCGCTAGACAGGCTGGCTGAATGGCGGGATTACGCAGCGATTCCACATTAATTTCCATCATCATACGGCGCCGGTGCTCCGGCTCGTGAAACAGAAACTGCCGCGCCAGCGACTCAAGCGCCGCGATCAGGTCGGGTGCGGTGGCCAGTGCCGCAAAGTCGGACGCCATACGCGTGCGGTCGCGCTCAATGATTCCGGCGATCAGCTCTTCCTTGGATTTGAAATACAGGTAGGCGCCGCCAGCGCTGACGCCAGCTTCCCGGCAAATCTCGGCCATCGTGGTCGGGTGGAAACCGGCCCGCCCGAAACACCGCTCGGCTGCGTCCAGAATCTGGTCGCGCCGCTGGGTCTGCCTCTGGGGTGAGATTTTTGGCATATCCAAGTCACAAAATGAATGAGCGTTCGTTTTTTATAGCGCGGTCTGGCTAATCGTCAACCGCGGGACTTCACAGCTTTGCGATGCAATGAACAAAGCGTTATGGCAGAATGTTAATACCTTACACATATCGCCGTGGCCAGTGAAACCGACGGTCGTGACAGGTCTTGTCAGCAGCACAAGCATGACGGCGCCGGCGTAACCGGGGCTTGCAGACCGGGAAAAAAGGTGCGCTTGCCGGTCTCAGCGCCTAACATGAGATCTGGTTTAACGCAGCGCGGGTGCAGTCATGCAGGTCGATCTCAATTCCGACATGGGCGAGGGCTTCGGCCCTTGGAAGATGGGCGACGATGCGGCGATGCTCGACATCGTGACTTCAGCGAACGTCGCCTGCGGCTGGCATGCCGGCGACCCCGTCATCATGCACGCCACTGCCCAGCAGGCGAAAGAGAAGGGCGTTGCCATTGGCGCGCACCCCGGTTTCGGCGACCTCTGGGGGTTTGGCAGGCGCGTGATCCTTGGAGATTCCCTCGCTGACATTGAAAAGATGGTCGCCTACCAGATCGGTGCGATGCAGGCGCTGGCGCACATGGCCGGTCATCGCGTCAGTTATGTGAAGCCGCATGGCGCGCTCAGCAACATTTCCAATGAGAATGACGATCTGGCGCTGGCGATTGCGCGCGGCATCAAGGCGGTCGATCCGAATCTGATTGCCATGGCCATGCCCGGTCTGGCCTCGCACCGCGCAGCGGAAAAAATCGGTCTGCCCTTCGTGCTCGAAATTTTTGCTGACCGCACCTATGAAGACAATGGCCAGCTCACCAGCCGAAAAAAGGAAGGCTCGGTCATCCATGATGCCGCGCTGGCGGCGCAACGCATGGTGCGCGCCGTGCAGGATGGTGCGGTGGAAACCGTCACGGGCGGAAAAATTAAAGTGAAGATCGACACCATTTGCGTGCATGGGGACAGCCCCGGCGCCGTCGCCATGGCGCGCGCGGTGCGTGACGCCTTGGAGAAGGCGGGTGTTGTTGTAAAACCTTTCGCGCCGGTCCGGTAATTACGGCTCGGCGCTCACCCAGCCACCGACCAAATTAAGCGCCAGCAACGCGCTGGAATCCAGCACAGCGGTCGTGACCGGTGTGATGGATGCGCGTGCCGCCTCAATTCCCGCGTGATACTGGCGCAAGGCATCGAGCGCGGATTCGCGCGTAACAGATGTGAACTGAATAACGCCGCCGGGGCGCATCTGCGCCAGCCGCGCCAGATCAGCCGAAATCACGGTCGCGATTTTCGGATAGCCGCCTGTGGTTTGCTTATCCGCGAGCAAAATGATCGGCTGGCCATTGCCCGGCACCTGAATGCCACCGGAGGCGATGCCATCGGAAACAATGTTGTAGCCTTTTGCATTGTGCTCGATCTTTTCGCCAACGAGGCGAAAGCCCATGCGATCCGCATTGGCGGAGATTGTGTAAGGCGCAGATAAGAACGTCGCGATTCCTGCTTCCGTGAAATTCCCGGCCTGCGGTCCCAGCATGACGCGCAATGGACCGCTCTCATGCACAAAGGGCGCAGCCACATGCTGTTCCGCGCCGCTGATCGCTACAGAATGGAGCGGGATTTGGTCCCCGGCTTGCATCACGCGGCCCTGAAAGCCGCCGATGCCGGTGCGGCCATGCAGCGACAGGGATCCCAGCGCCGGCGGCACATGCAGTCCGCCTGATACGGCCAGATAAAAAAACGTGCCGCTGCGCGCCGGGCCGTTGGTGACGGTCTGTCCATCTTGCACGGTGGCGCTGGTCAGCGGTGCAATCGCGGCATCATCGACGCGCAGGCTTGCGTCCGCTCCGGCCAGCGCGATCCGCACCGGCCCGCCGGCCAGTTTGAACTGGCCGCCCATCAGCACAAATTCAATCGCCGCCACCCCATCAGCATTTCCCACCAGCGCATTGGCAATGATCAGGCCCGCCTTGTCTGCCGCGCCGGAAGGACTCACGCCGAATTTCTGGTAACCGATGCGGCCCATATCCTGAAAACTGGTGCCCGGCCCGCAGGTGATGACTTCGAGCGTCGTCATGCGTGCACCTGCTCGGCAATCAACTCACCGGCCTGTGCCGCCTTGTCGAGGGCGTCCCATCGCGAAGCATCAATCGGCTCGAACACGACCTCATCGCCGGGCAGCAGCAGAAACTCCGGTTCACGCCCCGGCAGCCATGTGCGCACCGGCGTGCGGCCCAGCAGATGCCAGCCCGATGGCATTTCAACTGACGCCACAAGCGCCTGAATGCCGCCGATGGAGATGGTGCCGGATGGCGTCTTCAATCGGGGATCGAGCCGGCGCGGTGTTGCGATGGCCGGATCAAGCCCGCCAAGATAGGCAAGGCCGGGCATGAAGCCGATCATATAGACGCGATAAATTCCTGCCGCATGCTTGTCGATGAGTTGCGTCGGCGTGATGCCATGATGCGCCGCCGTCGCCTCCAGATCGATTCCGAAAGCACCGCCATAAACGACCGGAATTTTCCAGCGGCGCGCTGCCTGCGTCTGTGTATCGAGCGTTGCACACAGCGTCCGGATATCGCGCTCAAGCACAGCGTAGTCGACAGTAAGCGGGTCGAATTGCACGAGGAGCGACCGGTAGGTCGGAATCGTTTCGACAATGCCTGCCATTCCGGCCTTGGCGATGGCCGCATCGAGCGCCAGCACGCGCGCATTCAGGGCAGGGTCAATCCGGTCGCCAAATTCGATCGTTACGGCGGCATCGCCGCTTGGCAAAAATGTCGGAAGGGGCAGGTCGTTCATGCACAATCCTGTCGAAACGAAACGGGCGCCGGTCACGGCGCCCGCTGCGTGCCTTGCAGGGCCAGTGTTACATTTTCTTGTAGGCGTCGAGCACGGCCTGACCGTCAGCGCCCGCGCGCTTCAACCAATCCGCCGTCAGGCTCTCGCCCATTTTCTGGAAGCCGGCCTTCAGTGCTTCGCTCGGCTTCTGCACTTTCATACCCTTGGCGGCGAGTTCTTTCAGATACCAGCCGGTCAATTCTTCGGACTTTTTCCAGCCCCGCTCTTCAGCATCCTTTGCCGCCTTCACGACAGCATCCTGCGTAGCCTTGTCGAGCGCATCAAACGCCGCCTTGTTCACGAAGGTCAGATTGCGCGGCATCCAGCCCTCGATGTCATAGAAATGCGTCAGCGATTCCCAGACCTTGGAATCATAACCGGTCGTGCCCGAAGAAATAAACGAGTTGACGACGCCGGTGGCCAGAGCCTGCGGCAATTCCGCCGCCTGAATGGTCACGGATTGCGCACCGGCCATTTCCGCGATGCGGGTCGTGCCGGCATTATAGGCGCGGAATTTGATGCCCTTCATATC
>JBOFFO010000042.1:0-8253 GCA_051648665.1 Beijerinckiaceae bacterium
AAGCGCCCGGTTTTTTCTTGGGTAATTTTCATCTTTTGAAACTGCCGGGGACCAGCATTAATCGACAGATGAAGTATTCGGCCGCATTTCTAAATGCGGGACGTGGCGCCATATTTTGAGGATTGCCGCATTTTTTCAGAGTGATAACCGAAAATACCAACAATGCGATCCATTTTTTTATACTTGAGTATACGATAAATGTTTACTTCCTAAATTAATTGATTTGCTGAAAAAGCCGGTCTTTTACTTCACTGGCAAGCAAAAACATCGTGCCATAACAGCCCCATCACAGGGATGGGGATCTCGATGACCAAGACAAAGGGGGTGCTCCTCGGGTTGATGGCGGCAGCCGTCATACAGGGGGTGACAAGCGCAAACGCAGCGCCTGCCGGACGGCAGATGGCGGCCTATCCGCCGCTCGCTTCGGCTGCCGCCGTGAAGGGCGATACGAAAATTCCGATCGGCTGGCTCGATTTTTGTGGCCGCTATCCGCGTGAATGCGCCGGGCAACCAGGGCCGGCGCGGCAGGTCGTGCTGACCTCCGATGCCTGGAGAACGATGGTGCAGATCAATGCCCGCGTGAATGCGGCGATCCAGCCTGTGACGGATTTCGAGCATTGGGGCATCGCCGAGCGTTGGGATTATGCGGAAGACGGCAAGGGTGACTGTGAGGATTACGTCCTGATCAAGCGAAAGGCGCTGATGGAGGCAGGCTTCCCGCGTTCATCCCTGCTCGTCACCATTGTGCGCGACGAAAAAAATGAAGGACATGCTGTTTTGACAGTGAAAACCGACCGTGGCGACTTCGTGCTCGACAATCAGGAAGAAAAAATTCTGCCCTGGACGGCGACCGGCTACCGGTTTGTCAAACGCCAGTCGCAGCATGACCAGAATGCCTGGGTGAGCATCGGCGATGCGGTCTCTCCTATGACCACAGCGGCGCGATAGGATCGCTGCCACAGGATAAAGCGGGTTCAGTCACATCCCCCCTCCCGTCCCCCCGACTGGGTCCGCTTTCAAGAGGCCGGCATCGTTCCAGACGCCGGCCTCTTTCTTTTTTCGGCTGCTCAGCCGCTGCGAAGGAGGGGGTAGAATGCTCGGCCCCATAAGGATGCGCGGCTGTTAAGGTAAACAAAGGATAAACGGCGTCTGAATGGCTGTTCAGACTGGTTTCGGCTTGCTCGAAAACCACCCTTTCGATTAACGTTTTGTTAACCGGAGAGGCGGCGTTTGCGTATGAGCAGGTTGATCGGCACCATCATGGGATTGGCAGCGGCGGCATTGATCGCTGGGTCGGCGGCTGCGGCTTCTCCAAAAGCCGGCAAAGTAGCGTTGATGCCGCTGTCTTCACCACTTGCTGTGCTGAAAGATGCGCGTGCCCCTATCGGCTGGATCGAATTCTGCCGGACCTATAGCGAAGACTGTGCAGTGGACGGGAATGGCGCGACCGCTGTCACACTGGATGCCCGGACCGCGCGTCTGCTTGATCGCGTCAACGCCACCGTCAATCGCGCCATCAAGCCGGTGACGGACATCAATCACTGGGGCGTGGTCGAGAAGTGGGATTATGCTGAGGACGGGCAGGGCGATTGCGAAGATTATGTATTGGTCAAGCGCAAGAAGCTGATGGAAGCGGGCGTGCCGGCTTCTGCGCTGCTGATTACAGTCGTGCGCGACAAGAAGGGCGATGGCCACGCCGTTCTGACCGTTGTCACCGACAAGGGCGACTATGTGCTCGACAATCAGGAAACCGATATTCTGCCGTGGGCGGACACGGGCTATTCGTTCGTGAAGCGCCAGAGCCAGCAGAATCCGAACAAATGGGTCGCGATTGGCCCGCAACAGCCGGCGGTCGATACGGTCGCGAAGTAAAACCGCAGCTATTGTTTATGTGATCCTCTCAAGAGCGCGCCTACATGGCGCGTTTTTTTTGGCCGCTTCGCTGGTTCTGATTATCCGTAAACAATGAATTCGAGCAGTGAGCCATCAGGATCGCGAAAATACAGGCTTGTGCCTTTGCCGCGCGCGCCCAGACGCTCGACCGGCCCGAGTTCGATGGCGACCTGGCAGCGATCAAGGTGTGCCTTCGCCTCCTCAATCGTCCCGTGCCATTCAAAGCAGAGATCACTGTTGCCCGGCATAACGGGAAATTTGGCGACAGGCGTTCCAATTTGGTCAGGGCCATGGGTATTGAGCTGTACCGGGCCGAAGCGGAACATGGCGCCGAGACGGTTGGGGATGATTTCGGCGCCCAGAACGTCGCGGTAAAAGGCGATGCTGCGCTGCCAGTCGCCAACGTGAATAACGCAGTGATCAAATGAGATTTTGCTCATCACGGCATCAAACCTCGCGCATCTTTTGCCTGAATTGTTGTCCGCGCTGCACATAGCCGCGCACGCCGCGCTGGATGCCTTCGATGGCATTCTCGTCAAGTGTGCGAATGGCTTTCGCTGGCGTGCCAACAATCAGCGAATTATCCGGAAATTCTTTGCCCTCGGTGACAAGGGCGCCGGCGCCGACAAGACAGTTCCGGCCAATCTTCGCGCCATTCAGCACAATCGCGCCCATGCCGATGAGCGAGCCTTCACCGATTGTGCAGCCATGAACGATGGCGCTGTGGCCAATCGTGACGCGCGGGCCGATGCTGATGGGAAAGCCGGGGTCCACATGCAACACGGCATTTTCCTGAATGTTTGTTTCATCGCCGATGACGATGCGGTCATTGTCAGCCCGCACGGTTGCGCCAAACCAGATCGTGGCGTCGCGGCCGATGGTGACGTTGCCCACCACATGAGCGCCGGGGGCGACATAAAAACGGTCGTCGGCAGGCAAAGTCGGTGCAACGCCATCAAGCGCATAAAGCGGCATGGTCAGAACCCTCAGGGCAGCGGCCCGCGCTGTGAAACACGCAGGCTTAAGGAACAGAGGGAAAGACTTGGCGTGCAGTGCGCCCGTGCGTCAAGCGCCACTGCGGCAGACGAAGAGTCTAGCCGCTCTGATCAACCGTCTGCGGCACAGCATGCCCAACCATACGGTTCAACTCGTTGATCGCCAGTTCCGCCGCTTCGCGTCCGGCGGCAATCGCTTCGGACGCACGATGAAATTCAAACAGGCCGATTTTTCCTGTGCGGGGCTGGATCATCAGGTCCGGCGGATCGCCGGCAAGGCGGGAGCGCGCAATGCGGTCCTGCGTGATGTTGAAGGCATCGACCATGACGCCAGCCAGACGTGGGCCGACTGTGGGCGTTGCCTTGCCGCTTCGGCGGCCGGGATACAGGCTCATGGCGGCGGACACGAGCTGCTGGCGGAAGCTGCGCTCCACAGGGACCGGCACGATGTCGGCGCCTGTGTCCTGCGCTGCGGGCTCCTCCGGCACGGCTGGTGGCTGACCATGGCGCTGGATGACCGTCCCGCGACCCAGCGAGTCGCCATTGAGATTGACGGCGATGACAAAGTTCGCACCCAGCGCCCGCGCGGCGGTGACCGGGATGGGATTAACGAGAGCGCCATCCATCAACCAGCGTTCGCCGATCTGCACAGGGTCAAACACGCCGGGCAGGGCATAGGAAGCGCGCAGCGCCTCAACCAACCCGCCATGGGTGAGCCAGATTTCGTGGCCGCTCGCAATTTCGGTGGCGATGGCCGCGAACTTGATCGGCAGGTCGTCGATGCTGGTTTCGCCAATCGCGTCTTCCAGCCGGCGGCGGATGCGGCGGCCCGAAATCAGGCCCGCGCCATAGAGATGAAAATCGAGCAGTTGCAACACACGCGACCGGGTGAGCGAGCGGGCAAATGCCTCCATGGCGTCCAGTTTGCCAGCAGCAAAACATCCGCCGGCGACCGCGCCCATCGATGTTCCGGCGATGACATCCACGGCGATGCCACGTTCGGCGAGCACCTGAAGCACGCCGATATGCGCCCATCCGCGCGCCGCGCCGCTGCCAAGAGCCAGACCGATACGCGGGCGGCGTGGGACGGGGGATGGCGGTGGCGTAAACACCGGTTCCTCGATGCGGCCACTGCCGCCTCCAAGGCCAAAGGCACGCCGGGCTACAGACTCAAACAGCATGGCGGACTCCCGCGCAGCAGCAGGTGATATTCCTTAACATAGGAGGATGCCGCTGCCGCATGAAGGGTTTGTGAATGTCGCTGGCCGCCAGCGCAGCATTTGCGGGCATGCTGAAGGGGCGGTTACCGGTGCGTGTTGATGCAGCTTTACGGCAGCCCCTCCTGCGCCATGCGCAGCGGGCGCAGCAAAGCGCCGCCATCGCCGGTTGGCTGCACGCGATAAAAACAACTGCGCCGTCCCGTATGACAGCAGCCCCCATCGCCGGCGACGCGCACGCGCAGCCAGAGCGCATCCTGATCGCAGTCTGTGCGCATCTCCACCACGGTTTGAATTTGGCCTGATGTATCGCCCTTGTGCCAGAGCGATTGCCGGGACCGCGACCAATACCATGCCTCGCCGGTTTCAATGGTTTTGCGCAAGGCTTCTGCATTCATGTGCGCAACCATGAGCAGCGTATTCGTGTCTGCATCTGTCGTAACGCAGGTGATGAGGCCGCTGGCGTCAAAACGCGGCGCGAAGATCAAATCCTCTTCCAGCGCTTTCTTGCTGGGTGCAGACGGAAATTGCGTAAACGATGGCATGGGCGAACCCCTGATGAGGTGATCCGCCCGTTCAACGCTGCGGGCTTGCGCCCGTCAAGATGAATGGTGCGAGGCGCGCGTTTCAGCGCCGCAACAGCATCAGGAAGCGGTTCTGTTCGTTCGCATCGTCCCGGAACAGTCCCGTGAATTGCTGGGTGATTGTGCTTGCGCCACTCTTCCGCACGCCGCGCATGCACATGCACATATGTTCTGCCTCGATCATGACAGCGACGCCGCGCGGTTTCAGGTGGTCCTGCAGGGCCTGCGCAATCTGCGCCGTCATGGTTTCCTGCGTCTGCAAACGGCGGGCAAACATATCGACGAGACGCGCGAGTTTCGACAGACCGACCACGGACTGATCAGGAAAATAAGCGATATGCGCAGCGCCGTGGAATGGCACCATGTGGTGTTCGCAATGGGAATAAAATTCGATATCGCGCACCAGAACGAGATCGTCATAGCCCGCGACATCATCAAAGGTGCGTGCGAGAATTTCGGCTGGATTCTGCCCGTAACCGGCGAATAACTCCTGATACGCTTTGGCTACGCGCTTCGGCGTATCAAGAAGACCTTCGCGCGCGGGATCGTCGCATGCCCAGCGGATTAACGTGCGGACCGCATTTTCCGCTTCTGCGCGAGACGGGCGTTCCTGCCCGGCATTTTCTGCAACAGGCGCAGGCGACGTTTTCACGGCGCCAAGAGAGGCTTTGCCAATGTGACGCACAATATCATCCATTCCACTCTCCCGTTCCGCAGGCACACATGCGGCTCAATCGAGAGATAGGTGCCACACCTGACGCAATCAGCCGGGCTGCATCACGTTTTAGCGACGGCGCGGCGGCATAGGATGGGGATCGGCCAGCGATGCGCCGGGTGGCCAAGTCGTGGGGTCCGTCAGTATGAATGGCTTCGGCGCTTCATAATTGGCGGCTTCTTCGGCCGGCACTGATACGGTTTTCACCGTGCGTATCGGCGCGATGCTATCGAACGGCGTGATCTGAGGTTCGCCCAAAATACCGGCGCTTTCGAAGGCCTGTGCCGGATCGGGCACGGGCGGAACAGGCTGAGCGTTCGTGAAGGCAGGCAATGGCGGGGTTGGATTGACAGGCGTAGAGGCCGGGGGTGAGGGGGCTTGCGCCGCACTCTCTTCTGCCGGGGGCGGTGCAGGAATTGTGCTGGGTGTAACTGGCGCAGAGATAACAGGTGGTGCATCGGACTCGCGCGGCAGCTGTCGCTTCATGACGTCGAGCAGGAAAAAGACGCCGCCGACGGCCAGAGTCATCGTGAACAGGATTGCGGCGACCGGACGCCATAACCGGCGTTTGCCACGGGCAATCGAAATCGGTTCAACCGGTGCATGGGCGGCTGCGGTCTCCTGTAATTTCGGTAGCGGCCGCATGGTCGAAGTCCGGTGGGGTTCCGGCGGCGTCTGAGTTTGCGCCGGTGTTGGCAGAGGGCGTGGCGCTTCCGTGGGGGCGACGGCAGTTTCCAGGGCCAGCGCGACCGCTGCGGCGGCGGCCTCGCTTTGCGTCGCGGCGGGTGTCCTTTGCGGAGGAGGTGTCGGCTTCGGCTCAGACTGGGCGGCCGGTTGCGCGGCCGGTTGCGCCGGCGCAGGTGTTTTGGGCGTGGCAGGCGTGTTGGGCGTGAAAGGTGCAGGCGAAGGCATCTCCAGCGAGACGGTTGCCACCGGAGCGGCGGCGGGGGCAGTCACCGCAGGAGGGATGGCGGGCCTGATGGGGGCGGTAACGGCAGGTGCTTTCACTGGCGGCACCGGCGCTGGCGGTTCCGGAATGGGCCGCGTGGCCGTTGGCTGAGGCACGGAGGGCAAGGCCGTTGGCATGACGCTGGCAGCCGGTAGGTCCGAAGGCCGACCATCTCCCAAAGGACGAGAGGGGACCACAGGGCGCGCCGGTTTGGCCGGGCCAGCCGCCGGCCGGATTTTCAGATTGGCGCTGTCGAAGGCTTCGCGCAGCAGGCGGTCAAGATCATCCAACGCGTCCGAACCTGATGCGGACCCGGCTTGTGCAGGCCGTGGCGGGGCATCATCTGTCATGATCGACTCCCGGCATACCGTGCTTCATTGTTCGTTTCAGGCACAGGCCCGACCAACCCTGCGACGCAACACCCATCTTGGGTATAGCATCGGCGATAGTTATATAATGCGGGTAAAATCAGGCAGACGCGCCTGATCGGATAGACGGGATAGCGCATGCTGGACGATGTTTACAATCGGCGCATTCTGGCGCTCGCCGCTGATATTCCGCGTCTGGGCCGGCTGCCGGCGCCACAGGCGTCTGCCACTGTGCGCTCCAAACTCTGCGGCTCGACCGTTACCGTTGATCTGGCGATGGCAGATGGCAAGGTCAGCGACTTCGCCCATGATGTGCGGGCCTGCGCGCTGGGGCAGGCCTCGTCCTCGATCATGGCGCGCCATGTCATTGGCGCGACGCCCGATGAGTTGCGGCAGGTGCGCGACACGGTGCGCGCCATGTTGAAGGAGAATGGCTCTCCGCCGCCCGAGAATGACCGCTGGGCCGATGTGCGCGTGCTGGAACCGGTCCGCGCATTCAAAGCCCGCCATGCCTCGACCTTGCTGACATTTGATGCGGTGGTCGAAGCCGTCGAGAAAATTGAACGGGCGGGATGACCTAGAATCCGCTGAAATTGAACGTGTAGGCAACGCTTGCGCCAATCGTCAGCTGGTTGGGCGTGCCGAGGTTGCGCACAATCGGGCTTGCCGCTGCTTCCCCGCTCAAGCGGCGATAACGCGCATACAGCGTCGTGGACCAGTTCGGAGTCCATGCGGTCTGAACAGCCGCCAGTGCGCCGTAGGATGTCAGGCCGCCGCCTGCCTTGTAAGCGGTAACATTGGGATTGAGCGCAGCCTCTGCCGCGCTGACTCCGAAGTATCGGTTGGCGTATTTTTCCGAACCCAGCGACAGGCGTGGTCCAATCGACAGGGTGTGCTGGCCCCATTGGTGAATGGCGTCCAATCCCGCATCCATGACAAGGCCACGGTGCGCTATCAAGCCGTGCCGCATTTCAATGCGCGCGCGCAATGTGTTCGGCAAAGCCCAGAACTCCGCAAACCCGCCGATCTCGCCGCCCCATTTGATCGAATGGAGGCCGACATATTTCGGATCGTTGCCGAACGACCGGCCGCTGACAAACTGTCCTACGAGGCCCGCGCGCGCGATGCCGTTATCAAACAGCGCCCAGCCAATGCCGTCATCGGGCGCCGAAAAGCCGGCATTGCTGCCCGCGCGCCGGACGGACAGGGACGGGAAGGCTACAATGTCGTAACCCCGTGCGCCGGGCCATGAGGGGCCAGCAACTGCATTGGCCTTGATGCTGACGAGCCAGCCCTGCTTGCCTTGCGTATCTGTGGAAAAGGTCTGCGCCTGAACCGCTGTTGCGCAGACGCAGGCAAGGCCAGCCGCTGCATAAGCCAATATCCGCATGACAGAATTTGCCCCCGAAGGATGGCGCACCCTGCCGGGTTAAGGTTGCTGTTGCCTCAACAGGCATGGTTTCTCCGCCATTAAGATGCGGCTGCGCGCGTCCGATCTTGTATTTGCGCCGGTCATCCCCATGTGATGGCCG
>JBOFFO010000043.1:0-7923 GCA_051648665.1 Beijerinckiaceae bacterium
CTCACGCCTGCGCCTTCATCCGCCGCATCAGCGCGGCGAGTTCGCCATCATCATCCGCCGGCAGCTGGATATCGATGCTGACATAGAGATCGCCGCGCCCATCCGTCTTCGGCAAGCCCTTGCCCCGCAGGCGAAACGTGCGCCCGCCCGATGTCATCGGCGGAATGGTCAGTTCGACAGCGCCCTCGAGCGTGTCAATGCGCACCGGCCCACCCAGCACGGCGGCGGGCAAAGGCACATCCTGCCGCGCCCGCAAATCCGTGCCATCGACCGCATAACGCGGATGCTTCTGCAACCGGATCGTCAGCAAAAGATCGCCTGCCGGGCCACCCATCATTGCGGGGTGGCCCTGCCCCTTGAGGCGGATCGTCTTGCCATCGCCAGCCTGTGGGGGAATCGCGACCTCGACCATCTTGCCGTTCGGCAGAGTCACGCGGGTATGGCCGCCGGAGACGAGGGATTCCAGCGACAGCGAAAGCTCAGCCTCAATGTCTCCGCCCTTCTGCGGCGCCTGCTGGCGCGCCCGCCCGCCGCCGGGCTGGCCACGACCACGCATCGCCTGCTCGAACATCTCCGAGAACATGTCGGCTGCGCCGCCGCCGCCCCCACGCGCACCGCCGAATGGCCCTTCCGGCCCAAATCCGAACGAAAAGCTCTCAAACCCACCGCCGGGATGGCCGCCACGGGGCTGGCCGCCGCCGAACCCCTCAAATCCGTGAAACCGCGGTTTGCCTTCGGCATCGATCTCGCCGCGGTCGAATTTCGCACGCTTGTCCTTGTCGCCAAGGATTTCATAAGCGGCATTGACCTCGGCAAAGCGCTCCTTGGCCTTGGGGTCATTTTGGTTCTGGTCGGGATGGTGGGCCTTGGCGAGCTTGCGGAACGCCTTCTTCACATCGGCTTCGCTGGCGCTCTTGCCCACGCCCAGCACTGCGTAAGGATCGCGCATGGCGAGTCAGTCTCCGAAAGGCCAGTGGTGTGAACAGGTGAGGCGCAGCCGTGCGCGGTGCGCCTGTCAGCCTCTATGTGTGGGCGGCGTTGCAGAATCGCAACACCCGCAGGACAGTTCAGGCCGGCTTTTTCCAGGGCCGCACGTCGCGCACCAACCAGTCATCGCCGCTGGTCCGGCAGGCAGATCCCTGCACCCATTGCTGCCCGGATTTCATGACGGCGGAGGCCAGAAAAGCCCGGCAGACCTGATCATTCTTCACGAACGGCCCGCCAACAGGCGAGAAGGTGCCGCGCAGGCCCGATTCCGGATTGTCCCATGTGGCGCTGGCACCATTGCCTTGCGGATCAAGCGCAACACCCAGTGCCGAGCGAGCGCGCCGCCAATCCTCTTCCGTCAGATCCTTGAAAACCGGCGACACCTGCGCCTTGCCGGCTTCGCCGATGCTGCCCGTGGGCATATCATCATCGCCACCGCCGGTCAGCGGCAGGGCAAGGCCGCACCCGGCCAGCGCCAGAGCGGCCAGAACGGCGGTGCCTGCGCGCCACGCGGAAATTCCACGTGCGGCGGACGCGCCTGAGCCTATATAAAACTGAACGCCACGCACGCCACGCCCCGGAACAATTCGACTCATGGATCAGACCAGCAATTCCTTAAAATCCGATGATGCCCTGGCCGGGGACGATCCCTTCGCCCTGTTCGCCCAATGGTTCGCACTGGCGGAACAATCCGAACCGAACGATCCCAACGGCATGGCCATCGCCACGGCTGATGAAGCGGGCTTGCCTAATGTGCGCATGGTGCTGATGAAGGAGTGGGACGCCCAAGGCTTCGTGTTCTACACCAACATGGAAAGCCAGAAGGGGCGCGAACTGATCGCCAACCCGCAGGCGGCCGCCGTGTTTCACTGGAAGTCCCTGCGCCGGCAGGTCCGGATCCGTGGCCCGGTTGAGACCGTGACCGATGCCGAGGCCGATGCTTATTTCCAGTCGCGCCCGCGCGATTCCCGCATCGGCGCATGGGCCAGCCAGCAGAGCCGGCCGCTCGAAAGCCGCTTTGCGCTGGAAAAGGCCGTGGCCGTGCATGCCGCAAAATATGCGGTCGGGACTGTTCCGCGCCCGCCTTACTGGACCGGGCAGCGGATCAAGCCCCTCTACATCGAGTTTTGGCAGGACAAGCCGTTCCGCCTGCATGACCGGTTGATCTTTCGGCGCGACAAGCCCGGCGCGGCGTGGGACAAGACCCGCTTCTATCCCTGACCGCCTGATGGAGTTGACGCGATGGCGCCCGGAATGCCGCCCCTGCCACAAACAGAGCCGGGCAAACGCCCGGTGATGCTGCTGACCGGCGCATCGCGCGGCATCGGCCACGCCACAGTCAAGTTATTCGCGATGGCGGGCTGGCGGATTCTGTCCTGCTCGCGCCAGCCTTTTTCAGAAAAATGCCCCTGGCCATCCGGCGCGGAAGATCATGTGCAGATCGACCTTGGCGATCCCGAAGACACGATGCGCGGGATTGCGGAAATCAAGGAGCGGTTGAAAAAGGAGGGCGGGAAATTGCACGCCCTCGTCAACAATGCCGGCATTTCACCGAAAAATAAAACCGGTGAACGGCTCGGCGCGGCAACGACCTCGTTCAATGACTGGCATCGCGTCTTTCAGGTGAATTTTTTCGCACCGATCATGCTGGCGCGCGGCCTGCTTGATGAATTGAAGGTGGCGCAAGGGGCGATCGTCAATGTCACCTCCATTGCCGGGTCGCGCGTGCATCCCTTCGCCGGCGCGGCCTACGCCACATCAAAAGCCGCGCTCGCGGCGCTGACGCGCGAGATGGCGAGCGATTTCGGCCCGATGGGCATTCGCGTCAACGCCATTTCGCCGGGTGAAATCGATACATCGATTTTATCGCCGGGCACCGATAAAATCGTCGAGACGTTGCCGCTGAAGCGATTGGGCACGACGGAAGAGGTAGCGCGCGCCATCATGTTCCTGTGCAATAAAGAATCGAGTTACGTCACCGGCGCCGAATTGCACATCAATGGCGGCCAGCACATCTGAAGCGCACGCTTCGGTTTTCGATATGAAGGCTGGACCGTGACAGTTCGCCCTACACTCGCCGTATCACTGGCCGTATTTCGGGATGGAAAAGTGTTGCTGGCCACACGCACCAAGCCGCCGCTGAACGGCGTCTGGTCTCTTCCCGGCGGCCATGTCGAGCCGGGCGAAACGCTGGAGCAGGCGGCGGTGCGCGAGGTGCGCGAAGAGGTCGGCGTTGAATCCGCCATCATGAGCTTCAACCGCCATGTCGAGGTGATCCGCACAAACGATGATGGCACTGTCCGCCATCATTATGTCATTGCCTCCTTCGTCGGGCGCTGGATTGCCGGCGAAGCGACGCCGGGGCCGGAAGCCGGCGCTGTGATGTGGGCCGATCCGTTCGATCTGGCCCTGCCCGTCACGACACCTGATCTGGCGGCTGTGGTGCGCCGTGCGGCTGTCATCGCCGCCAAAAGCACCATGCCCGATGGTGGTGAAAAATGACTGAGCGCCGCTGGCGGCCTTTGGTCCTCTTGCTGATGGCAATGCCGGCAGCGATCCTGCTTGCCACGAACCTGCCCGCGCTGGCCCAGCAACGGCCACGCTCCCCCCCGGCCGCCCAGCCCGCGCCACCGCCCCCTGCGCCCGAACCGCCCCCGCCGCCCTATGAACCGCCGATGCTGCGGCTGGCCGAAATCATGGGGGCGCTGAGCTTTCTGGAGGACCTGTGCCAGACCGGCGATGGCGCACGCTGGCAGGAACGGATGCAGGCGCTGATTGAAACCGAGGACGCCTCGCCGGCCCGGCGCGAGAGGCTGGCCGGAGCTTTCAACCGGGGCTTTTCCGGCTTTTCCGACATCTACCGCACCTGCACGCCCTCCGCCCGTCAGGCGATGGAGCGCTACACGCGTGAAGGCGCCACGCTGGCGGCTGACATCGCCAACCGTTACGGCGGATAACCCGCTCAATCCGTCGATGGGCGGTAGCGCAAAAAAGCCGCCCTCATGCCGCCGCTGGGCGGTAGCGCAAAAAAGCCGCGCTCATGCAGCCGCTAGGCGATAGCGCAAAAAAACTGTGCACCGCCGCCGCTGATTTTAACCTTGGTAAAAACTTCGTATCGCGCCCGGCTGCAATTTGGCTAGATTGCTGGGCAACGCACCATCCATGCCGCCCTGCGCGGCGCGAGTTTTGATGTCTGACCTTCAATCCACTGAGTCCGAACAGGAACGCCAGCTCGCCGACGAGGTGCAGCGGGTCGCCACTGGCTATATCAACGACGCGTTTGCCGAGGCGCGCGCGATCGGGCTTGAGGGCGACACCATGGCCCACGCCGCCCTGTGTGCAGCCCTGCGCGAACTGGTCGCCACTTATGGCGAGGAGCCGGTGGCCGTGTTTGCCGATGGCCTGGCCGAAAAAATCCGGCATGGCCGTTACACCGAGGCCGCCCGGCACTGACTCACCCGTCGCGCACTGCCACACCACGCCCTTGCTTTCGCCGCATGGGAAGGGTGGAAGGGTGTGATGATGCCGCTTCGCCTTCTGTCCCTGATCCCCGTCGCATGGGCCGCACTCGTTCCCATGCCCTTGCTGGCCCAACCCGCGCGCACCGCACCGCCCGCTCCTGCTGTGGCAACACCCGGCGGCCCCAAAGCGCAGCACGACCCGTCCACCCTGCCTCCCCTTGTCGCGGCGATGCGCGAGCGCATTCTCGACGCAGCCCGCACCGGTGACCCGGAAAAACTGCGCATTGCGCTGGAGCGCAACGAGACGCCGCCCGTGCTGGTGCGCGGCGGCAAGGGCGATCTGATCACGCTGCTGAAATCGAAATCTTCCGACGCAGAGGGGCGGGAAGTGCTGGCCCGCCTCGTCAATCTCCTGGAAGGACCTTTTGCCCGCATCGAAGCCGGACGGCGGCAGGAGATGTATGTCTGGCCCGCTTATGCCGAGATGATGTGGGAGACGCTCAAACCGGAAGACTGGGTGCAACTCTACCGCGCGGTGCCGGCGGCAACTGTCAGGGAGTCGCTTGAGCGGCGCAAATATCTTGGTGACCGGCTGGGGCTTGGACCGGATGGCACCTGGCACTACTTCTTGAATGGCGAATAGAGACTGAAACATCCGCCCGTTCTTGTTCCTGCCGCAACGGGGTGTTACCTCCCATCCCACCCGCAGGCGGGCGCACGGCAACAGAAAAGACACAAAGACCCTTATGGAACCGACCACCCTGATTTTGCTGGCGCTCGCCGCCTTTGTTCTGTGGAAGCTGCGCACCGTGCTGGGTCAGCGCGGCATGGGCCGCGACACACCGCCCTTCGATCCGCTCCAGCGCCGCGATGCGCCGCCGCGTGACAGTGCAGCCGATGGCAGCAATGTCGTGCCACTGCCAGGTTCTGCCCGTCCCGATGGGCCAAAGGCTCCGGCCAATGATGGCCCGCGCTGGGCCGGCATTGCCGAACCGGGCACACCGCTTGCGACTGGCCTCGACGCCATTGCCGCCGCCGATTCTTCGTTTGATCCGCGCGCTTTCATTGGCGGCGCGCGCGGCGCTTATGAAATGATCGTCACCGCCTTTGCCCGCGGCGACCGCAAGCAACTTTCCGGCCTGCTGGCGCGGGATGTGTTTGACGGTTTTTCCTCCGCCATCGCTGAGCGCGAAAAAGCCAACCAGAGCATGGAAACGACCTTCGTGTCCCTCGATGACGCGAAAATCACTGACGCTGGCGTCAAGGATCGCCAGGCGCAGGTGACTGTGCGCTTTGTGTCGAAAATTATTTCCGCCACGCGCGACGCCCAGGGCAATGTCGTTGATGGCGACCCTGCGAAAATCGCCGAAGTGATTGATGTCTGGACCTTCGCCCGTGACGTGCGGGCGCGTGATCCAAGCTGGCATTTGATCGCCACGGAATCGGATGCCTGATTTCAACCGCGCCAGCCGCAGAGACGCGCGGTGCGCGGCCATGATGCCAAAGGCTTCACAATCACGCGGCCAGCATCAACAATGCTGGCCGTCTTTGTCTGGATCGCCTGTCCGATGATCGCCAAGGCCCAACCGGAACATCACCTCACGGGCGGCGCTGTGCTGCAAGCCGTGGGTTTTGCCGATCTCCCCGGCTGGCGGCAGGATGATGCGCGCGCTGCGTTCAACGCCTTTCTAAAAACCTGCGACCCCATTATTTCTGGCGCTCCGGCGCTGCGCACGGCGCGCACGCCGTCTCCTGAACTGATTGCAGCCTGCAAAACCGCGCTACATGCCAATTTGCATTCCAATGCCGATGCGCATGCGTTTTTTGAAAATCATTTCACGCCGCACCGCGTGACAGCGCAGGAGGGCGGCGGCTTCATCACCGGCTATTACGAGCCGGAAGTAGAAGGTTCACTGACGCTCACCCCTGAATTTTCATGGCCGTTGCGCGCAAAGCCTGCCAATCTCGTGACATTGACGCCGGAAACGGCGCTGCAAACCCATGACGGCGCCTTGCTCGCCGCATTGGAAACCGCCGATCATCTCAAGCCTGTGCCGGATCGTGACGCCATCGAAAATGGCGCGCTTGGCCACGACGCGCCGCCGCTTGTGTATGTGCGCGATGAAACCGAAGCCCTTTTAATTCATGTGCAGGGTTCGACGCGCATCCGCCTGGCCGACGGAAAAGTGATCCGCCTCGCCTATCATGGCCGCAATGGCTATCCCTTCACCTCTCCCGCACGCCTCATCGTCACCGAACACGGCTTGAAGCCCGAGGATGTGACGATGGAAAAATTGAAAGCCTGGCTGCGCAGCCACGGCGACGTGGGCCGCGCGCTGATCCGCCGCAACCGCTCCTATATATTCTTCCGCATCGCCGATGAATTGCGGGTGAGCGATGGGCCGATTGGCGGCGCTGGCGTGCCGCTCACGCCGGGCCGCTCACTGGCCGTTGATCGCGCCATCTGGAGTTACGGCCTGCCGGTTTTCATTCGCTCCGATGCGCGTGGACCGGACGATACGCCACTGGCACGGCTGATGGTGGCGCAGGATACCGGCGCAGCCATTGTCGGCCCCGCGCGCGGCGACGTGTTTTTTGGCTCCGGTCCCGAGATGGGCACGCGCGCCGGCGTGGTGCGTCATGCCGCCGATTTTTTTGTCCTGCTGCCGAAATAAACGACCCGGCCAGCCCCCATGAAACACCGCACCCTGACGCGCGATGAAAAGAAATTATGGGTGCATGTGCAGCGCTCGGTGACGCCCTTCACGGGACGGCGGATTGAGGACGTGCCGGACGATCCCACACCGCCGCCGACGCCTTCCCCTGCGCCTCGCATCACCCCCACCGCGCCAGTGAAAGCACAGAAGCCGCCGCCTCCACCGCCGCTCGCACCAATCGAACCGCAGATTCTCAAGCGCATCCGGCGCGGCACGCACGGGTTCGATGGCGTGCTCGACCTGCATGGCCTGACGCAGGCGCAGGCGCACGATGCCCTGCTTGGATTTCTGCACGCCAGGCATACGCAGGGTGCGCGCCTTGTCATCGTTATCACCGGCAAGGGCGCAGCTGGTCCGACCTTTGATCCCGACCGTGAACGCGGCGTGCTGCGCCGCATGGTGCCGCACTGGCTGCGCCTGCCGGATCTGCGCGGGCATGTGCTGGGGTTTGAACAGGCAGCGCCGCATCATGGCGGTGATGGCGCCTTTTATGTGCGCCTGCGCCGCAGCCGTGTGGCCGGGATGGCCTGAGCCAGACTGGCTTGACCGGCCCATCACGCCCTGCCACACGCCCGCAACTGCTCTGCGCCTGAAGGAAATCCCATGTCCGCTCCCCGCCACGATGTCCTGAGCATCGGCAATGCCATCGTCGATCTGATTGCCCACACTGATGAAGCCTTTCTGGTCAGCCATGGCTTGGCGAAGGGCACCATGCATCTCATAGACGAGCCGCGCGCCGAGGAGCTTTACAAGGTCAT
>JBOFFO010000044.1:0-1631 GCA_051648665.1 Beijerinckiaceae bacterium
GACAAATGCCATCGCCCATCCATGGCATAGGGACAGGCAGGGTCCACGACCAACGGATTGAGTGTAACGCGTTCACCTGCGCGAGGGCCGAGGGCAACATGCCCTGCTGCTTCATGCCCTAGGATCAAAGGTGCTGGGCGGCGAGCGTCATAGCCGTGATAGGCGTGCATGTCCGATCCGCAAATGCCTACTGCTTCAACGCGAATGAGAAGTTCATCGGCAGCGGGGATGGGTTGAGGAACATCACGCAGTTCAAGCTGGTTTGGGGCCGTGTATACCAACGCTTTCATCGCGCGCCTCGTCATTTTGCTGTAAATCCGCCATCGATAGCCAGCGTCTGCCCGGTGACGTAGGCGGATGCGTCAGAGGCAAAGAAAATCGTCGCGCCATCGAGATCCGGCAAGACTCCGTTGCGTCCTATTGCTGTTTGCGCGGCGAGCCGTGCGGCGCGCTCGGTATCGGCAAAAACGAGTCCCGTCAGAGGTGTCGGGAAAAAACCAGGCGCAATTGCATTGCAGGTTATGCCATGCCGCGACCATTCTTCCGCTATGGCGCGTGTGAGTTGCACCACGCCGCCTTTTGCTGCGCCATATGGCGCACTGTCAGGGAATGCACGATAGCTCTGCAATGAGGCGATATTGATGATGCGGCCCCACTGGCGTTTTGCCATATCAGGCGCCAGTGCTTGAGTCAGCAGAAAGGGCGCACGCAGGTGCACGGCCATGTGAACATCGAAATTGTGGGCTGTAACGTCCCGGTAGGCCTGCCTCAGGTTGATGCCGGCTGCATTCACGAGAATGTCGGGTTCAATATCTTGGGCCTTCAGCTTCGCTTGCAGTGCTTCTGCGCAATCCTGGCTGGCAAGATCGGCTTGCATGGCATGGGCTTTGATATTGTCTTCGCTCAGTTTCGATGCTGTCACTTCCGTTTCATTCTGTCGGCGTGCTACAAGAACAACTCTCGCGCCCGCACGTCCCAGTGCACGCGCCATTTGCGCGCCAATGCCGCTATTGCCACCCGTTATCAATGCGGTTCGGCCTGTCAGGTCAAATAATTTCGTCAAGCGAAACATGTGCGGCTCATGCTTTGACGGGCTGCCCGAGATCAATGTTTTTTCCGGGCGCATACTTTGCCATGCGCACATCGGATGTACGGGCGTGCGCCTCCATGCCTTCAAGTCGGGAAATGCGTGCTGAAACAGGCGCAATCACTTTGCATGCATCGCGCGTCATTTTCTGCCATGTCAAGGGTTTTAGGAATTTATGAACGGAAAGCCCTGCTGAATAACGTGCTGCAAACTTTGTCGGCAGAATGTGGTTGGGCCCAGAGACCTTGTCGCCAAAAGCCACGTTGGTTTCCTCGCCAAGGAAAAGGGAGCCATAATTGGTCAGGTTGGCATGCCACCAATCGAGATCAGTGCAGTGCACCTCAAGATGTTCGCAGGCGTAATTATCAGACAGCGTCACGATCTCTTCACGGCTGTCGCAGAGCACGACCTCGCCATAGTCGCGCCACGCAGCACCTGCGGCATCGCGCGCTGTGGGCGGCAATTTGTCAATCAATTCTGGCATCAGGCGCATCACGTCATCGGCGATACGGCGTGATGTGGTCAGAAGCCAGGCCGGGCTTTC
>JBOFFO010000045.1:0-3774 GCA_051648665.1 Beijerinckiaceae bacterium
ACCGAGATCGGCCTGCTCTCGGAAGCGGGTGCGGTGGCGTTCACTGACGGGCTGAAGAGCGTCACCAATGCGCAGGTGCTGCGGCGGATTCTCACCTATGCGCGTGACCGCAATGCACTCGTGATCCAGCATGTGGAAGACCCGCACCTCGTCGGCGATGGCGTGATGAATGAGGGCGAATTGTCGTCACGGCTCGGTATGATCGGCATTCCGCGCGAGGCCGAAACGATCATGCTCGAACGCGACATCCGCCTCGTGAAATTGACCGGCGGGCGCTATCATGCGGCGCTGATCTCGTGCCGTGAAAGCATTGATGTGATCCGCAAGGCGAAGGCCGAAGGCTTGCCGGTGACATGCGGCGTGTCGATCAACCATCTCACGCTGAATGAAAACGACATCGGCAATTATCGCACCTTTTGCAAGGTTGCGCCGCCGCTGCGCCATGAGGATGACCGGCTGGCTTGCATCGACGCGCTGGCGGATGGCACGATTGATGTGATTGTGTCCGACCATAATCCGCAGGATGTGGATCTGAAGCGGCTGCCCTGGGCGGAATGCGCCGATGGCGCGCTGGGTGTCGAAACGATGCTGTCGGCGGCGTTGCGCCTCGTCCACAGCGAACAGGTCACGCTGCAACGGCTGATCGAGGCGATGGCGGTGCGGCCGGCGCAATTGCTCGGCATTCAGGCCGGCACGCTGAAGCCCGGCGCGGCGGCGGATATCGCTGTGGTTGATCTCGACCTGCCCTGGGTGGTGGACCGGGAGAAGCTGCATTCCCGCACGAAAAATTCGCCGTTTGACGAGGCGCGGCTGACAGGCCGGGTGGTGAAAACCATCGTTGCAGGCCGCGTGGTCTATGATTACGCTCACTGACAAGCGGTGAGGGGCGGTCCCGCTCGATCACGCTGCGTTTTGTCGGAATCGTCAAAACGCAGATAACGTGATCGATTCAAAGATGAGAGCATGCTTTTCGCGATAAACCGGTCTCCACTTTATCGCAGCATGCTCCAATCCACGGCGCAAGCCAATGCGCTGCGATGGCGTTTGAGCGGGGATCAGGTGCAACGCTTTTTCTTTCTTGAATCGATGAACTGGGGCATCGACTTGCCCCACATGCTTTTGATGGCGGCTGTCGGCTATGGACTCGGATCCATCCCCTTCGGCCTGTTGCTGACGAAGTTTTTCGGCGGCGTCGATATCCGCACCATCGGGTCCGGCAATATCGGCGCAACCAATGTGCTGCGCACCGGAAACAAGAAGCTCGCGGCGGCGACTTTGCTGCTCGATGCGCTGAAAGGCACGGTGGCGGCGCTGATCGGCTGGCATTATGGCGGGCCGCAATTTGCGCTGATTGCGGGACTTGGCGCTTTCATCGGGCATATCCTGCCGGTGTGGCTGCGATTCAAGGGCGGCAAGGGCGTTGCAACCTTTCTCGGGATTCTCATCGGCATCGCGTGGAAGGCGGCGCTGGTGTTTGCGGCGGTGTGGCTGATTGTTGCGTATCTGACGCGCTATTCGTCACTGGCGGCGCTGATTGCCAGCATCGCCGTGCCGGTGGCCTTGTGGTTCATGGGCGAGGGACAGGCGGCGCAGATGTTTGCGCTGCTCACCGTGCTGATTTTCATCAAGCATCACGAAAATATCCGGCGGCTGATGGCCGGCACAGAAAGCAGGATCGGCAAAAAATCCGCCGCACCGGAGTCCGTGTGATGCCGGCCGATGCGGCGCGCCGGGTTCTGCTGAGCGAGGACCAGCGGCGCGACTGGCTGCGTCTGCTGCGCAGCGAGGGCGTGGGGCCGCGCACCTTTCGTTCGCTGATCAACCGCTTCGGCGGCGCGCGCGCCGCCCTTGATGCACTGCCTGAGTATGCGGCGCGGGCCGGGCGTGCGGTGAAGGTTTTTTCCGAAAAGGAAACCGAAAAGGAATTGCTGCTGGCGCAGCGGCTCGGTGTGCGCTTCGTGGCGATGAGTGAGCCGGATTATCCGGCGGCCTTGCGGCAGGTGTCGGATGCGCCGCCTTTGCTTGCGGTGCGTGGGACGGGCGACACGCTGCGCCGGCACGCGCTTGCCATTGTCGGGTCACGCAACGCTTCAGCCAATGGCCTGCGGCTGGCGGAAATGTTCGCTTCCGGCGTCGGCGCCGAGGGCTACACGATTGTGTCGGGTCTGGCGCGCGGCATTGATGCGCGCGCCCATGTCGGGGCCATGCAGACGGGCACCGTGGCGGTGCTCGCCGGCGGCCATGCGCGTATTTATCCGGCGGAGCATGAGCCGCTGGCTGACCGCATCATCGAGCATGGCGGTGCGGTGATTTCGGAAATGCCGGTGGAGTGGGAACCACGCGGGCGTGATTTTCCGCGCCGCAATCGTATCGTTTCGGGCATGTGCCTCGGCACGCTGGTGGTGGAGGCGGCGCGCAAATCCGGCTCGCTGATCACCGCGCGGTTCGCCGCTGAACAGGGGCGCGCTGTCTTTGCCATGCCGGGATCACCGCTCGATCCGCGCGCCGGCGGAACGAACGACCTTTTGCGCGACGGCGCGCAGATCGCGTTTGAGGTCGAGCATGTGGTGAGCGCGCTGCACCCCATGGCCGGGCAGGGGGCGGGGCAGGATTCTCCAACCTTTTTTGAGAATGCGCCGCCGCGCAAACAAATGGAATTTCTGTGGGACGAGCTGGAGATTGCCGCCGATGCTGGTCCGCCCGTTCCATCACTTGCGGTCGAAGAATACGATCTGAGTGAGGATGCGGCACCGTTCCTGTCCGCACCGGACGATGTGCGGGCACGGATCGTCGCAGCCCTGTCATCGTCACCGGTCGGCCTCGATGATCTGGCGCGGGTGACCGGTGCGCCGGTGTCGCAGGTTCAGCAGGTGGTGCTGGAGCTGGAATTGGAAGGCCGGATTGAGCGGCAGGGCGGCAACCGCGTGGCGCGGATCGGTTAGGCCGCCGTTTTTCTGGACGCGATGGCGCGAACGTTATGGCTTGCCCGCCTGAATGTTGGCTTCGATGCGCGCCATATCGAGAAAATACGCCAGAAGATCAAAGCCGCCGGCGCGCGCCATGGCTCCCAGTTCACCGGTCAGATGGGCGATATAGAGCGCCACTTGCGGGTCATGGGGTTTGACGGAGGCCATCAGCACCTCGGCGGCGCTTTCCGGCGGTAAAAGCTGCCCGGCCACATCCGATGGGGCGGCGGGCGCGGACACAACAACACTGTCGGCGTGGGAGGCGCGCTTTGCAACCATAGAAAGAAACTCGCTTTGAAGCAGTCTATGGTTGCAATATACACGCTATGATAGTTTGATCAATCCTTGCAACCGAAAGTATTTCAGGTCAGGACCGCGAGCATCAACGGCAACGTCAGCATGGCCAGAAGTGTCTGAATGGTGAGGATTTCCGCCATCAGCGCATGATCACCACCGAGTTGCCGGGCGAGCAGATAGGAGCCGCTGGCGGTCGGCACGGCGGCGCAAATCACCGTTACAGTATAGGCTGCGCCTTCGACGCCAAACAGGCGGGCGAGGCCGGCGGCGATCAGTGGCATCAGGAACAGGCGCGGCAGGACGCCCGCAATCAGTGGCGCGCCCGCATGGCGGATGCGATGCAGCTCCAGCCCGGCGCCGACGCACAGCAGCCCGGCGCTCAGGGCGGCGCGGCCGATGACATCAAGCGTGATCGCGCCGAATTTCGGCATGGGCAGGCCGGACAGATTCCAGGCCAGCCCAAGCATGGTGGACCAGATAAAGGGGTTCTTGATCATGGTCAGGACCAATG
>JBOFFO010000046.1:0-6466 GCA_051648665.1 Beijerinckiaceae bacterium
GCTTTCCTTCGCAAGGCCACCGTCATGGCCAGTGCACTGATGGCGGCGACAGCGATGAGCAGCGTTCCCAGCGCATTGATATCCGGCGAGACACCGAGCCGCGCCTGACTGTAAATCCGCATCGGCAGCGTTGTTGCGCCGGGGCCTGATGTGAAGCTCGCCAGCACCAGATCATCCAGCGACAGCGTGAAAGCGAGCATCCAGCCGGCCATCACAGCCGGCGCAATCAGCGGCAGTGTAATGGCGAAAAATACGCGCAGCGGCGCCGCGCCGAGATCAGCCGCCGCTTCTTCCAGCGACCGGTCAAAGCCCGCCAGCCGCGCCTGCACGATGGCCGCGACAAATCCGGTGGTGAAGGTGGCGTGGGCAATCGCAACGGTCGTTGCGCCACGCTCAACATTCACGGCGACAAACAGCAGCAGCAACGACAGACCCGTGATCACCTCCGGCAGCACGACCGGCGCAAACACCAATCCGGACAGAAGCGTGCGTCCACGAAACCGCACGTGGCGTGCGAGCAGAACCGCCAAGGCCACACCGAGCAAAGTCGCGACGCTGGCGCTGACCGCTGCAATGCGCAAGCTCATGCCAGCCGCCCGCATCAAGGCGTCATTCGACCAGAGCGACTGATACCAGCGCACGGAAAATCCGCCCCACACCGTCACAAGGCGCGAGTCATTAAACGAATAGATCACCAGCAGCAGAATCGGCAGATAAATAAACCCAAAGCCGAGTAGCAGCGTCGCGGCTCCAAATTTTCCCACGCCCTTTTTCATGACGCCGCCCTCTCCTCCACGCGGCGCAGGCGTTGTGCGAACAGCACGGGCGGCAACAGCACGAGAAGCAACAAGATGGCCAGCGCAGAAGCGAGCGGCCAATCGCGGTTCGATGCAAATTCGGTCCAAACCATGCGGCCAACCATCAGCGTATCGGATCCGCCGAGGAGGTCGGGAATGACAAACTCGCCCACCACGGGAATGAACACGAGCAGGCAGCCGGCAAGAACGCCGGGCAGCGATAGCGGAAATGTGATCGACCAGAAGGCGCGGCGCGGCGTTGCCCCCAGATCGGCAGCCGCTTCGATCAGAGTGTGATCGCTGCGCTCCAGCACTGCATAAATTGGCAACACCATGAAGGGCAAATACGCATAGACGATGCCGATATAGATGGCGATTTCGGTATTGAGAATGGTCAGCGGCTGGCTGATGACACCAAGCGACAGCAGGACGTGATTTAACAATCCTTCAGGACGAAGAATGCCTATCCACGCATAAATGCGCACGAGAAAACTTGTCCAGAATGGCACGATCATCAGGGCCAGCAAGGCCGGACGGATAGTCGCGGGCGTACGCGCCATCGCATAGGCCATCGCGTAGCCGATCACCGCCAGAGCAAGCGTGCTGACGGCAGCAATGCGCAGCGATGTCACAAACGCATACCAATAGAGGTCGTCACCGATTATTGCTGCATAATTTTCCAAATCGAGATTTTTCAAAAATTCGGCAATACCAGCAAAGCCGCCGCTGGCTTCAAATTGCGGTGCATAGGGCGGCTGGCCGCGCACCTTGTCTGACAGGCTGATGCGAAACACAATCGCCAGTGGCAACAGTGAAAACAGGCCGAACCACAGGGCTGGCGGCACAATGAGCCAACCTCTTCTATGAGGCACCTGCCGGTTGCGGCTCATGACTCCGCATCATCCGGCAACGCCAGCGCGTCCTGCGTGGCAAATATGAGATGCACACTCTCGCCTGTTTCCGGCAAGGATTGTCCGGCTTGCCCGGTTGCCGGAAGAAGAACGCGCCAATCTTGCCCGCTGGCGCTTTGTGCAACCACCAGCGTCGCATCACCGCGAAAGAATACGGCCCGCACCTGCGCTGCAACACCATTTTCTATGCCGGCTGAAAGGCCAGCGCCAGGCGCGTTCGCCGCATCGGCTTGACTGCGCTGCAATTTGATATGTTCAGGGCGAATGCCGAGTTTGATCGCGTCGCTTTTTTCTGAAGCGCAAGCGCACAAAGCCGAAAAAATACCGTCGCCCGTGCGCACCATGACCGCATCGGCGCCCTGCGCGCTGATGATTTCGCCCGTCAGAAAATTCATGTCCCCGACAAATGCGGCGGCTGTGACACTGTGCGGCCGATGATACAGCGCCTGCGGCGTGCCGACCTGCACAATTTTTCCATGGCTCATCACCGCCACACGGTCCGACAGCGTCAACGCCTCATCCTGATCGTGGGTAACGATGAAGAATGTCAGCGCCAGTTCCTTCTGGATCGCCTTGAGGCGAAGCTGTGTTTCTTCCCGTAATTTGCGGTCGAGCGCACCGAGCGGCTCGTCGAGCAACAGTGCCTGCGGTTTTTTCGCCAGAGCGCGTGCCAGCGCGACGCGCTGGCGCTGGCCGCCGGACAGTTGATCCGGCCGGCGTTTTTCGAGGCCAGAAAGTTGCACGAGCGCCAGCATCGCGCGCACACGCGCTGCAATGTCCGTGGCGGGCAATCTGTCCTGCTTCAGGCCGAACGCAACATTCTTTTCGACGGTCATGTGCGGAAACAGGGCGTAAGACTGGAACATCATGTTCACCGGCCGGCGGTGCGGCGGCATGGCGGTGATATCGACGCCATCGAGAAGAATGCGGCCTCTATCCGGCTGCTCAAAGCCGGCCAGCATACGCAGCAGCGTCGTCTTGCCGCATCCTGACGGTCCCAGCAATGAGAAAAATTCGCCGCGCCCGATTGTCAGTGACACATCATCGACCGCTGTCAGCGGGCCGAAGGATTTGCTCACACGTTCGAATACGATCAGCGGATCGCCGGCCATGATCGGGAAAAGGCCTCACTCGCCTTCGCGCATGGCGTCCGCGATGCGCTTTTCCAGAGTCTGCGGCTTGCGGATGATGATGGCGCCCCGGGTTTTTTCGGCAATGCCTTCCTTGGCCATCGTTGTAAATTCACGCGTCACCTGTTCACGGCGGCAGCCAATGCGCGCCGCCAGCACATGATGATAAGGCGGCGGCGTCACCACCCGTTCGCCGGGGTGGCTGGCGCGCGGCTGGGACAGGCGCAGCAATTCCGAATACAACCGGTGACGCAGATCGAGCACCGATTGCTCCATCAGCCGGGCATTCAGTTCGCGCGTGCGTGCGGTGAGCAGCTTCATCAAGCGCTCGGACAGGATCGGAGAGTTGAACACGATTTCGCGGAATACGGTCGGCGGCATGATGGCGACCTCAGCGCGCGTCAGCGCTGTCACATTGGCCGAGCGCGGCACATTGTCGATGGCCGCCAGTTCGCCGAAGAATTGGCCGCCGCGCATGTCGCCGAAGATGATTTCTTTGCCGGCCTGCGTGCGGAACAGGATGCGCACATCGCCGGAAATCAGGAAATACACGTCTGCCGTGGTGTCATCGAAATCGAGCGCCACCTCGCCTTCGTCGAGGCGTTTGATGATGCAGCGCTTCTCCAGGCTGTCGAGGTCGATGCCACTGTCCTTGAAGAATGGCACACGGGCCAGAAGTGCCATAAGCCGACTCCCTGTTGGCGGAAGGGGCATCGTTGCCAAAGGCGCAGCCGGGTCAAGTCCATCATTGCTGCCGGCGGCATTTCTGCCGGTCATTTCTCATGACACATCGCACGACTCATGGCCCCTTGCAGCGTGCGGACTTCCGGCCTGCGGCCCGATCAGGCATACAAAGCCCACCCCCCTGCCCATCCGGTGAATGCCCATGACCCTTCATCCTGCGCCACACGCCTTTGACGCTGAAAAGTTCGGCATCGGCCAGCCCGTCTCGCGCAAGGAAGACCCTGCCCTCATTCAGGGGCGCGGGCGCTATACCGATGACATCGTGCTCGACGGACAGGTCTATCTCGCGATGGTGCGCAGCCCGGTCGCTCACGGCCTGCTGCACAGCGTCGATGCCGAAGCGGCGCGGGCCATGCCCGGTGTCCTCGGCGTCTGGACCGGGGCAGACCTCCAGGCAGCGGGCATTGGCCGGCTCAAAATGAAAATCCAGTTCCCGAACCGCGACGGTTCGCCGATGCACGAGCCGCCCCGGCATGCGCTGGCTACAGACAAGGTGCGGTTTGTTGGCGACCCCGTGGCCTTTGTTGTGGCCGAGAGCATTGCCACTGCGAAGGACGCGGCTGAGGCCGTGGCGCTCGATATCGAGGCGCTACCGGCGTTGACAGACATGGCGCAGGCCGTTGCTGCCGACGCGCCGCAACTCTACGATTCCGTGCCGAACAACACGGTGCTGGACTATCATTCCGGCGATACCGATGCCGTCGCAGCGGCGTTTGCCCGTGCGGCCCATGTGGCCCGCGTTTCGCTGGACAGCACGCGCCTGATCGTCAACCCGATGGAGGTCCGATCCGCCATCGCCGACTATGATGCGGCGCGTGACCACTACACCTTCAGGGTCGGGTCGCAGGGCGTGTTCGGCCTGCGGGCGCAGATCGCGACGGAAATTCTGGGCGTGAAACCGGAGCAGGTGACGGTGCTCACCGGTCAGGTCGGCGGCTCCTTCGGCATGAAGATCGCGGTGTTTCCGGAGTATGTCTGCCTGCTGCATGCGGCCAAGGCGCTGGGCCGCCCCGTGAAGTGGACCGACGAACGCTCGACCAGCTTTCTGTCGGACCAGCATGGCCGCGCCCATCGCTATGATGCGGAACTGGCGCTCGATGCTTCGGGAAAATTCCTCGCGGTGCGGGTCTCCGGCTTGGGCGACAGCGGCGCCTATGGCGCGACGGTGGGCGTGCTGCCGCCGACACGCAACATCGTCGTCAATACATGCAGCCAGTATGATCTGCCGCTGATTGAGGTGGCGATGCGCTGCGTCGTCACCAACAGCCCGCCGGTCGGCGCCTATCGCGGCGCAGGACGGCCCGAGGGCAATTACATCATGGAGCGGCTGATCGATACCGCTGCCGCTGGCATGAGCATCGACCGCATTGAATTGCGCCGCCGCAACCAGATCAAGCCGGCGCAACTCCCCTACAAGGCGGCATCCGGCCAAGTCTATGACACAGGCGATTTCACGGCGCTGATGGACAAGGCCCTGCTGGTGGCCGATGTCGCAGGTTTCGCGGCGCGCAAACAGCAATCGGCGGCGCGCGGCAAATTGCGCGGCCTCGGCATCGGCTGTTTTCTCGAAGCAACGGCGGCGGCCACGATGGAAATGGGCGGGCTGCGGTTTGAAGCGGATGGCACGGTGACGATGATCACTGGCACGCTCGATTTCGGACAGGGCCATGACACGACGCTGTCGCAGATCGTTTCGCAGCGGCTGGGCGTGCCGTTTGACAAAATCCGGCTCATACAGGGCGACAGCGATACGCTGATTTTTGGTGGCGGCACTGGCGGTTCCAAATCCGTGATCGCGTCCGGCTCCGCGCTGATCAGCGCCAGCGACAAGGTGATCGAAGCCGGCAGGCCGTGGGCGGCGCACGTGCTGGAAGCGGCTCCCGCCGATATTGAATTTGCACGCGGACGGTTCGCGATTGCGGGCACCGATCGCGGCATCGGCGTGATCGAGCTGGCGGCTAAAATTCGCGCCATGCCGAAGATTCCCGAAGGTCTGCCGGCGTCACTCGACGTGAAGCTCGTCAATGAGGGGCCCGGCGTCACCTACCCGAACGGCTGCCACGTGTGCGAAGTGGAAATTGACGAAAGCACGGGCGCTGTGCGGATCGTGAAATATTCGAGCGTCAATGATTTCGGCACGCTCATCAATCCGCTCCTGGTGGAAGGCCAGGTGCATGGCGGCGTTGTGCAGGGCATCGGCCAATGCCTGATGGAGCATGTCATCTATGATGAAGACGGCCAGCTCGTGACAGGTTCGTTCATGGATTACGCCATGCCGCGCGCTGACGATGCGCCTTTCATCGGCTTCGTCGAGCATCCGGTGCCGACGACCGAAAATGTCATGGGTGTAAAGGGCTGCGGCGAAGCGGGTTGCGCCGGTTCGATGACCAGCATCATGAATGCGGTTGTCGATGCACTTTCGACTTACGGCATCCGCCATATCGATATGCCGGCCACTGCCCCGCGCGTGTGGCATGCAATCCAGCAGGCGAAGACGCAGCGTTGACATAAAAAAGGGAAGCGCCTTAGCGCTCCCCTCTGCTTTTGATTATCCGGGTTAGCGGCTCTGCATGATCTTCTTGTATTGCGCGAGCCAGGCCGTGCGGTTTTTGGCAACCGTCTTTACATCGTAATTGACGAGCTTCATTTCGCTCACCGGCTTGAGGCCAACCAAAGTCACATCGCTGCGCACGGACCGGCGGCCACTTTGCTGCACAAGCGATTCCTGCACCGGTTTCGACAACAGCCAGTCAATGAATTGCTTGCCCATCTCGGCGCGCGGCGCGCCCTTCACCAGTGCCATGCCATCGGCCACGGTTGAGGTGCCATCCGCCGGATAGACCACAGCGACATTGCCGCCACCCTTGACGAATTCGAGCGCGGT
>JBOFFO010000047.1:0-6343 GCA_051648665.1 Beijerinckiaceae bacterium
CAATGGGCCGGCGTCTCGCCATAGAAGGAAAAGGCCGGCGTGCCTTGCGCATTTGTTCCCACCACGGCCAGCGCCGTGGGCCGCGCCGTGCGTTTCACCAGCGTTGCATCGATGCTTTCGGCAGTCAGAGCGCGCGCCAGCCGTTCGCCCATCGCATCGGTGGACAAGGCGCCGAAAAATGCGGTCTTCTGGCCGAGGCGCGCCAGTGCCAGCGCCACATTGAAGGGTGCGCCGCCGGGCCGCGCCGCAAAGGTCACTGCGCTGCCGCGTGCATCCTGCTCGAACAGATCATAGATGGCCTGACCGGCGACGAGGATCACCGCGCCGCCCCGCAGGCCAGCCGCACAGGCTTGTCACAGGCGGTTGCGCCCGCGTAAAACGAGAGCCGTCCAACCGGCCCGAGCAGAATGACGAACACAAATCACCTCTTTGACGCGATATTTCCCGCAGGCTTCGGGCGTGACAAGCCGTTTCTTTATCTGCCATCCGGCGAAACCATTTCCTATGGCGCGTTGCATGATGCAAGTGGGCAGGCGGCCAATGTCTTGCGTCAGGCCGGTGTGGCGGCTGGCGACCGTGTTGCGGTTCAGGTGGAAAAAACGCCGCAGACCCTGATGCTCTATCTCGCCTGCGTGCGCGCTGGCGCCGTATTCCTGCCGCTGAATACCGCCTACACCCCGGCGGAAATATCCTATTTCCTTGGCGATGCCGAGCCGAAGCTGTTTGTCTGCGATCCCGGCAAAGTGGCGGCGCTTGAGCCTGTGGCAAAACAGGCGTCCGGTGCTGAGGTGCTGACGCTCGACAAGAACGGCGTCGGCAGCCTCACCGATGCGATGCAGGCGCAAGACCGTGAATTTGAAAATGCACCGCGTGGGCCGGATGATCTCGCCGCCATCCTCTACACCTCCGGCACCACCGGGCGTTCCAAGGGCGCGATGCTGAGCCACGAAAATCTGCGGTCCAATTCAGCAACGCTGGTGGATTACTGGCGCTTCACGGCCAAGGATGTGCTGCTGCACGCGCTGCCGATCTACCACACCCATGGGCTGTTCGTGGCGACGAATGTTTCGCTGCTCGCCGGCGGTGCGATGGTTTTCCTGCAAAAATTCGATCCGGACGAAATTTTCCGCTTTATGCCGCAAGCGACGGCGATGATGGGCGTGCCGACCTTTTATGTGCGCCTGCTGGCCGATGCGCGCCTGACGAAGGAGGCGACAAAGCACATGCGCCTGTTCGTCTCCGGCTCCGCGCCGCTGCTGGCGGATACGCACCGGGAATGGCAGGCGCGCACCGGCCACGCCATTCTCGAACGCTATGGCATGACCGAAACCAACATGAACACCTCCAACCCCTATGAGGGCGACCGTATCGCCGGCACCGTGGGTTTTCCGCTGCCGGGCGTCGATCTGCGTGTGGCTGATCCGGAGAGCGGAAAAATTCTGCCGCAGGGCGAGATCGGTGTCATCGAGGTGAAAGGCCCGAACGTCTTCAAAGGCTATTGGCGCATGCCGGAAAAAACCGCAGCGGAATTTCGTGCCGACGGGTTTTTCATTTCCGGCGATCTCGGTCGCATCGATGAGCGCGGCTATGTGCATATCGTCGGACGCGGCAAGGATCTCATCATTACCGGCGGCTTCAATGTCTATCCCAAGGAAGTGGAAACGGAGATTGATGGCATTGCCGGCGTGGTTGAATCCGCTGTCATCGGCGTGGCGCACAAGGATTTTGGCGAGGGCGTCACGGCGGTGGTCGTCACGCACAAGAACGCGGCGCTTGGCGAGCGCGATGTCATGGCGCAGCTTGAGCAAAGGCTGGCGAAATTCAAATTGCCGAAGCGCGTGATCTTTGTGGACGATCTGCCGCGCAACGCCATGGGCAAGGTGCAGAAGAATGTGCTGCGCGAGCAATATGCCAGCATCTACACATCATAACATCACAAGGGGAAACGTCACATGCTGAAACAATTCATGGCCGGGTTGGCCGTTGCCGCGACCGCCTGCCTGTCACAGGCTGCGCAGGCGCAGAACTGGCCGGACCGCACCGTCACCTTCATCGTGCCGTTCGCGGCTGGCGGCGGTACCGATGCCTTTGCGCGTCCGCTTGCCGCGCAGCTCGACAAGCAGCTGAACCAGCGTTTTATTATTGAAAACCGCGCGGGCGCAGGCGGCACCGCAGGCGCGAGCGCGGCGGCGAAGGCGGAACCGAACGGCTATTCCTTTTTTATTGGTGCGGCCCATCACGCCATCGCGCCGGGCCTTTATCCCAAGCTCGACTATGATTTCGAGAAGGATTTTATCCCCGTGGCGCTGATCGCTGCGCCGCCGCAGGTCATCGTGGTCAATCCCGACAAGGTGCAGGCCAAGACGCTGGCGGAATTTATTGCCCATGCCAAGGCCAATCCGGGCGCGATGAATTATGCCTCCGCCGGTGCAGGCACCACGCATCATCTCGCGGGCGAACTGTTCAAGCTGATCACCGGCACGAACATCACGCACATCGCCTATCGCGGTGCGGGTCCGGCGATGCAGGATCTTGTGGCTGGCCATGTCCATGCCATGTTCGATGGCCTCGGCTCATCGGCTGCGCAGATCAATGGCGGCCAGTTGCGCGCATTGGCGCTGGCCTCGCCGCAACGTTCGCCAACAATTCCGAATGTGCCGACGACGAAAGAGGCGGGCCTCGATGGCTATGAGGTCACGACCTGGTATGGCGTGTTCGCGCCAAAAAATACGCCGACGCCGGTGATCGAGCGCATGCGCAAGGAAATCGCCACCGCGCTTGCGTCTGATTATATCAAGGAAACCTGGGCCAAGGCTGGCTCGCCGATTCCTGCGCTGGCTGGCGATGAGTTCGGCAAATTCGTGTCCAGCGAAGTTGCGCGCTGGGGCAAGGTCGTCAAGGACGCGAACGTCAAGCTCAACTGAGCGGTACCTTCCACCGAAATCAGGCGGGCCGTTGCTGCAACGGCCCGTCCTTGTTTGTGAGACAGTCAGAATGCCCGACGCCATCGCCATTGCAGACTACGCCGCCCGCATCGGGCAGGAGGTGGGCGTCTCGCGCTGGTTTGTGATTGACCAGAAGCGCATTGATGCCTTCGCCGATTGCACGGACGATCACCAGTTTCTGCATGTCGATCCGGTGCGCGCCGCGCAGACGCCTTTCGGCGGCACCATTGCCCATGGCTATCTCTCGCTGTCGATGCTGTCAGCGATTGCCTATGATGCGTTGCCGGAATTTACACACCAGACGCTGGCCATGAATTACGGCTTCGACAAAATCCGGTTCATGACGCCGGTGAAAGCGGGCGCGTCGATCCGGGGCCGCTTCACCCTGCGCGCCTGCGAACAGAAAACGGCGAGCGACTGGCTCTGCCGTTACACCGTGGCCGTGGACATTGAAGGCGCACCGCGCCCGGCGCTGGTCGCGGAATGGCTGACCTTGCACCGGATCGAAATGAAAACCTGAAATCAGCAAAAAGAAAAAGCACGCAAGGTTATGCGTGCCTGTCTCTCGCGAAATTTGATTTTACTGGCGGTATTGCTGGATGCGCGTGGTGCGCAAGCCGGCAAGGCCATGCTGGTCAATCGATAACTGCCAGCTCAGGAATTCTTCGGTTGTCAGCGTGTAGCGGGTACACGCTTCTTCCAGCGAGAGCAGGCCACCGCGCACGGCTGCCACCACTTCCGCTTTTCTGCGGATCACCCAGCGCCGCGTTTCTGGCGGCGGGAGATCGGCAATCGTGAGTGGGCTTCCATCGGGCCCAATCACATACTTAACGCGAGGACGCATCATATCGGTCATCGTACGCTCACAAAAAATCGATCGACCATAGTCCTCATGAATGTAGCGCGATGGATTTAAGAAACGACTAAGCAAAAATTTCCGATTGCCTAACGGGAGATCGAGGTCACGCGGTCCATCGCCACCTGAAGTGTGCCAATTCGGATCAACGGCGTGCCGCTGGACAGGTCCACGCCATCCACGATGCCGGAAAGCTCGGTTTTGGCTGTCATGCCTTGTCCCGATGTATCGATGGCCGTCGCCGTCAGCGTGTAATCGCCATCGCTGGCCAGCGCGCCGGTCGAATTCTTGCCGTTCCAGAGATAGGTGTTGGTGCCGGCGGTCATCGGTTTCGATTCCGTAAACACCACATTGCCATCCTTGTCCTTGATCGTGATGGCGACTTCGCGCGCGGTGCGCGGCAGATTGATCCGCCATTCCGCGCTGCCATTGCTAAGCTTCGTGGTTGAACCATCGGCGGTGACGGTCTTGCCGACGAAATTCAGCGCATTCGTCATGGTGTTGGTCTTGTTCAGCGCCAGCAGCGAGCCGAGCGTATCGTTCATCTTGAGTTGCTGTTCGACGCTGGCGAACTGCACAAGCTGCTGCGTGAACTCATTGGTGTTCAGCGGCTCCAGCGGGTTCTGGTTTTTCAGCTGCGTCGTCAGCAGCGTCAGAAAGCTCTGGAAATTGTTGGCAAGCGCGCTGTTGTTCAGCGTCGTCGTGCCGCCGCTGACAAAGGTGGGCGTGGTGGCGTTGGAAATCGTGGCCATGGTGAATCCTCAGACGCGAATATCGACGGCGGTGTCGCGCACGAAACCGCGATAGAGCTGGATCGGGCGCTCCGGCAGCGCGGGTAGGGCAGGTGCGGCCTCGCTGGCTGCTCCCTCAAACCGTTCGCCGCGCTCGCGCTCGCCGTTGCGCTGCGCGTCATTGTCCTGGCGCAGCGAGAACTGGATGGAATGGGCGTCCGCCGTCAGGCCGGCCTGATCGAAGGCGCGCTCCAGTGTGCGGGCGTCGCGTTGCAGCAGAGCGAGGGTCTCGACACGGTCCACCACAAGCGACGCCTGCACCCGGCCATCTTCACTGATCGTCAGCTTGACATCGACCCGGCCCAATTCGGCGGGATCGAGACGGATTTCAAATTCCCGCGCCCCATCCAGCGCTTTCAACCCGATGGTCAGCGGCACGGCCTGCAGCGGCACGGCATCGGGCATTTTGGGTTGCTGCATGGCGGGGGCAGGCGCAGCGGGGTCTGCCATCGTCGGCGTCAGCGTCAGGCCCGGAAGGCCGTGGCCGGGGGCATGCGGTTTTGGCCCGTTGTCGGCCACAGGCGACGCTTCAGCCGCCTGATGGGGCCGGGCGCGTGGCGACGGCTCGGCAGCATTCGGGTTGCGGCTGTCCGCGGCAAGAACGGGTTTGCCGTGCTCCGCCGCCGGCGTGGCGCGCGGGGCTTCCGCTGCGCCAGAAGCCTCGTCGGCGGTGGATTCATCCGGGGCATCCAAAGCGGCGACCGGGCTTGCATCGGCTTTGGTCGCAGCGCCGCTGCTGGCCGGGGTCATCCCGCCAGCGGTGACGGCCAAATCTGCATCGGCCGTGGCTGTTGCGGACGTGCTGGCAAGATCATCGGTGGCTGGCGCCGGTGCGGCCATCGCCGTCGGCGTAACCGGCAAAGCCGGCGAAAGCGCTGCCGCCAGCACCCCATCCTGCCTGGTTTCGTTATCCACTGCCTCGGCATCGACAGGGACGGCCTCGGCCGCCAGCGCGGTTTCCACCAGCAGCGCCGGATCATCCACCGCTATGTGGGGTTCAGCATGGGCCGCCGCCGTTGTTGCTTCTGGTGCATTGTCCCCATGGTTGCAATCCGGCGTGTCGGCCTTGTCGGTCGGGCTATCATGCCGGAAACGGGCATGGTCATCGGCCCGCGCGCGGGCGCGATCGGAAGCCTGTGGCTGCGGCTTCGCGTCCGGACGGGCCGCGAGGGGATCCGCCGGATGCTCAGGCCGGGCAGGGGGCGGCGCTCTGTCCGTCGCTGCCGGCCGTTCAGGCCGAGGGTGGGCAGGGGCCTGCCGGGCCGGGCGGGGCCGTGTATCGGTTTCGCCGAGATGATCGCCAAAAGCGGGGGCGGATTCCGCCCGCTTGTCAGCCGCAGAGGGCGCTGGCCGCGCGGCCTGACGGCGCAGGGCGCCGGGCTGTTCGGCAAAGGCGGAAAGCTGGGAAGCAAGCAGGGACGCTGACACGGGGCACGGGACTCCATAACACGCAGACGCTGGAGCAAATCGCGCGCCAGCCCTCGCAAACCTGAAAAGTAAAATAAATCATTGGTTTGAACCGGACGGTCCCGGCAAAGCAGCGCCGTGTGGCGGCGCTTCCTGCCGGGCAGGCGGCAGCTTTTGCCGGGATGCGCTGGCAAAGCGCCGGGGGCGTGGTATGGAACGGCGCATCACCCTGACCTCGCCAGCCAGAGCATGACGCACGCGATCAACAGCCTCGGAATCGCCAAGCCCCCTGCGCAAACGCGGGTGGTCGTCGCCATGTCTGGCGGCGTCGATTCCTCGGTGGT
>JBOFFO010000048.1:0-1925 GCA_051648665.1 Beijerinckiaceae bacterium
GATGTGGTCGCCCGCATCATCGCCGAGCCGATGGGCAAGGCGCTGGGCCAGAACGTGCTGGTCGAAAACGTGGTAGGCGCGGCCGGACAGACCGCTTCGACCCGCGTCAAGGATGCGGCGGCGGACGGCTACACCATCATCATGGGGCATATGGGCACCCATGCCGGGTCCGTGGGTCTCAATCCCAACCTGCGCTATAATCCTGAAACCGACTTTGCACCGATTGGCCTCGCCAATTCCTCGCCGATCGTTGTGGTCGCCAAGAAGGATCTGAAGCCAAACACGTTCAAGGAATTCCTTGATCATGTGAAAGCGGCGCCCGACAAGGTGACGCAGGCGCATGCCGGCGTCGGTTCTGTGTCGTTCACGACCTGCACGCTGCTGAACGCGCAGGCCAACTATGGCAAGGTCACGGCAGCGGCCTACCGTGGCACGGGCCCGGCCCTGAATGACCTTCTCGGCGGGCAGGTTGATTTCATGTGTGACCAGCTCACCAACTTGGCGCAACAGATCAATGCCGGCTCGATCAAGGCTTACGCGGTTGCATCTGAAAATCGCTCGCCGGTGATCCCGAATGTGCCGACGACGACGGAAGCGGGCTTGCCCGGCTTCAAGATCGAAAGCTGGAATGGTCTGTTTGCCCCGAAGGCGACGCCGCCGGATGTGGTGGCCAAGCTGCAAGCCGCGCTCAATACGGCACTTGAAGACGCGAACACCAAGAAGCGTTTTGAAGAATCTGGCTCGCTTATCCCGAGCGCCACCGAGCGCACACCGGCTGGGTTGTTGGCCATCGTCAAGCGCGACATCGCGCTGCTGACCCCTGCGCTCAAGGCATCCGGCGCGACAATGGGCAACTGATACCCTTGTGCAACCAAACAAAAAGCGGGCTGCAAGGCCCGCTTTTTTGTATCCGGAGTGTTCCGGAAAGATGGTACAGCCACCTGGACTCGAACCAGGGACCTTCGGATCCACAATCCGACGTTCTAACCAACTGAACTATGGCTGCACGCGAGCGCTGTTTAGGGCGGAAGCGGGCGCAATGGCAAGCATGAAAACGCACCGATCACAGCGTAAGGGCGCCCATCATGCCGCGCTTGAGCGTTTCCGGTCAGCCACCAATAGCGAAGCAACAACCGGCTAGGCCGGCTTGCACATTGTACCGGCAAAAGGCAGAGCCAGCGCCGTGACGGGAATGCGCACCGGACCGTCGATCCCGCTATAGCGGACACTGAGGTTGCCGAGCAGGCGCATGTTTTCCTGAGCGGCTTCGACCTGCTGGCGGACAAACGCGCCTTGCAAAGCAATCGCATCGGCAACCGTACGGGTCTTGGCAAGGGCCAGCATTTGGTCGGCAACCGCCTGTCCCTGCGCCAGCCATAGATCGCACAGCAGAATGGCGAGGCTGTCCGGCAAGGGCTGGTCGACGGCATCCGAAACGGCTGCGGCAGTTTCGATGCTGCGCACCAAATCAGCCGGCGGCTCGCTCGGGGCGGGAGAGGCGGAATTGGTATTGGCGGCCTTTGCCGCTTCCGGAACGGGGATGGGCGGCAAAGACCGGGCAGGGCTGCGGTCCATCAGCATCCCTACACGAGCCAGCGAAACCGGCTTTTTCATCGCCAATCCCCTGTTTCCGATCCGATTACTTCTTCTTCGCAGTGTTCGCGGCAGACTGCATCGTCTGCTGAACATTCGAGCCGAACTCTTTCATCTGACTCTGGAATTTGTTGAACTGCTCACGCAGGAACTCGGCCTGAAGCTGCATCACTTCCTGCGGGTCCTTGGCGCGCACCAGACGCTGCGCATGCTCGAACGACGCATTCATGTTCTCTTCGGCGGTATTGATCGCCTTGCGGGTCAGATCAACCGCACCTGACTGCACCGTGTTGCTCGATCCGGACACATTATCCAGCGCCTTGTTGGCGGCG
>JBOFFO010000049.1:0-2179 GCA_051648665.1 Beijerinckiaceae bacterium
GTGGCGCGTGAAAAGCTGATCGACCGCGACATCGTCATCGCCGCGATGGAAGACAGCTACGCCAAGGCCGCGCGTTCCCGCTATGGCGCAGAAACTGACATTCACGCGGAAATCAACAAGAAGACCGGCGAACTGCGCCTGTCCCGCCATCTCCTCGTCGTCGAGGAGCTGGATGATTTCTCCAAGCAGATTTCGCTGGCTGATGCGCGCCTGAAAAATCCGGCGGCGCAGGTTGGCGACGTGATTTCCGAACAGCTCCCGCCGTTCGAGTTTGGCCGCATCGCTGCGCAGGCCGCCAAGCAGGTGATCGTGCAGAAGGTGCGCGACGCCGAGCGTGAACGGCAATATCAGGAATACAAGAATCGCATCGGCGAAATCGTCAATGGCGTGGTCAAGCGCGTCGAGTATGGCAATGTCGTTGTCGATCTCGGCCGTGGCGAAGGCATCGCACGCCGGGATGAATTGATCCCGCGCGAAACCTTCAAGCCGGGCGACCGCGTCCGTGCCTATGTCTTCGATGTGCGGCGCGAACAGCGCGGCCCGCAGATCTTTTTGTCCCGGACACATCCGCAGTTCATGGCGCGCCTGTTCCAGCAGGAAGTGCCGGAAATCTATGATGGCATCATCGAGGTCAAGGCTGTGGCCCGCGATCCCGGCTCACGCGCGAAGATTGCCGTGATCAGCCGCGATTCGTCGATTGATCCGGTCGGCGCCTGCGTCGGCATGCGCGGCAGCCGCGTGCAGGCCGTTGTTGGCGAATTGCAGGGCGAGCGCATCGACATCATCCCGTGGTCGCAGGATGTCGCGACCTTCATCGTCAATGCGTTGCAGCCGGCGGAAGTCGCCAAGGTTGTGCTGGATGAAGATTCCGAGCGCATTGAAGTCGTGGTGCCGGACGAGCAGTTGTCGCTCGCCATCGGCCGCCGTGGCCAGAATGTCCGTCTCGCCTCGCAGCTCACCGGCTGGGATATTGATATTCTCACCGAGCAGGAAGAATCCGAGCGCCGCCAGAAGGAATTTGTCGAGCGCTCCAACCTGTTCATGACCGCGCTCAATGTCGATGAGACCGTGGCGCAGTTGCTGGCGTCCGAAGGCTTCCGCTCCCTCGAAGACATCGCCTATGTCGAACTGAACGACCTCGCCGGCATCGAAGGATTCGACGAGGACACGGCGACGGAAATCCAGAACCGCGCCAATGCGTATCTGGCGGCGGTCGAGGCTGAGCATGATGCCAAGCGCAAGGCGCTGGGCGTGTCTGACGACCTGCGCCAGATCGGCGGCGTCACCACCGCCATGATGGTCCGCTTCGGCGAGAACGATATCAAGTCGATGGAGGATCTCGCTGGCTGCGCCACCGATGAGCTGGCCGGCTGGACCGAGCGCAAACCGCTCGAAAAGGGGCAGGAGAAGCCGGAGATTGTCCGCCATTCCGGCATGCTCGAAGGCTTCGATGTCAGCCGCGCCGAGGCGGAGGCCATGATCATGGCGGCCCGCCGGGTGATGGGCTGGATCGAGGATGAACCGGAGGCTGAAGCCGAAGCGGCGGAGGAGGCCTGATCCCAGGCCGCGCCGGAATCCGCATGAAGCACGAACCGGAGGCTGTCGATCTGGAACGCACCTGCATTGCGACGCGCACGGTCTGCGATCCCTCTGACCTGATCCGGTTTGTGCGCGCGCCCGATGGCACGGTAACGCCGGATATCCGGCGCAAGCTGCCGGGCCGGGGCTGCTGGGTCCGGGCGGACCGGGAGGCCGTGGCGTTGGCGGTAAAACGCAAGGCGTTCGTCCGGGCCTTGGGCGAAGGCACGGTGACGCCGCCCGATCTGCCAGAGCGCGTTGAGGCGTTGCTGGAGCGGGATGCGCTGGGCCTTCTGTCCATGGCCAACAAGGCGGGCGCGGTGATGACGGGCTTTGATTCCGTGCTCGGGCTGGTTGAATCCGGCAAGGCGATCGCCATCTTGCATGCGCGCGAAGCCGCCCGTGATGGGCGGCGCAAACTGGCGCAGGCGCGGTCGCGGGCCACACGGTCAGGAAATTCGCCGGTTGAGGCGTTTTCTCCCTTTACTGTGACGCAAATGGATTTGGCTTTGGGCCGCACTCATGTGATACACGCTGCGCTCAGCGCCGCGTCTGTGGCCCGTGCCTGTCTGGATCGTTGCCGGATCTTGCTCCGTTACCG
>JBOFFO010000050.1:0-2460 GCA_051648665.1 Beijerinckiaceae bacterium
GGGCTGGAGCGATGGGTCAGAACCGGGTGCGACCTGTTGCGGCCCGGCGGCGCTTTGGTAATGATCCACCGGGCCGATGCGGTGCCGGCGATCCTGCGCAGCATGGAGCGGCGCTTCGGTGCGATTGCCGTGCGCCCCGTCCTGCCGCGCGCGGGTGATGCAGCCCACCGCGTGCTGGTGCGCGGCATCCGCGGCAGCCGCGCGCCCTTTTCCATGCTGCCGCCACTGATCCTGCACGCGGCGGATGGTTCCTTGCTGCCGGACGCCGCCGCCATTCATCGCGGCGAACAGCGTATCGGGTGGATATAATTGAACGGCATTGCGGCGGGCCAGGCCGCCGCTGCGCCTGTCACTTGTCCGGCCCGATTACCAGCGCCGCCAGCACACCCGCACGGGCCGCCAGACAGTGCCCCACCCGGTCCAGACCTGACGGTGGCGAATACGGCACACGGTACGCGGGCCGTAATACACCGGCGCCACATAGGCGGGCCGCCAGGGCCGATAAAATCTGGGACGATGGAAACCGGGGCGGTAATAAGCCGGACGGTAAACAGGCCGCCACGGCCTGTGAAAACGCACAGACCGGCCATGGCCGCGATGGAGTCCGCGATGGCCGCGCCAGCCCGCCGTTTCCGTCAGGGCTGGCGCGCCATCCCTCATTGCCGCTGCCGGCGCTGAAAATGTGGCCTGCGCTTGCTGCGCGCCGGCCATCATCCCTGCGGCCATCACGACCGCTGCTGCAAAACGTCTGATCATGCCAATGCCTCCGTTGCGAAGCGTCGCCCGAAACGGATACTGGCGTGCACCAGTGCAATGACTCATGAACGAAATGTGGCTGGAAACAGGGCGTTTCCAGCCACCTTCAGGCGATGCGACGGAACGGCTTATTCGACAAGATCGCAATTGTTGGAGGCCACAATGCCGACCCAGGCGGCATTGTAGTTGCAACCGTTTTCGCTGGACGGATTGCCGCCGCGATTGCGCGGGCGCACCACACGGGGCGGCCTGGCTGGTGCGGCGGCCTTGAGCTTGGGCGCATGCAGGACAGAGTAAATCCCGGCATCATTGCCTCCGCTGCCGCCTGCCCCTTCCCCGCCGCCACCGCCACCGCCACCGTTACCACCGCCGCGCTGTGCCATCGCACCGGTGGAAGCCAGCGCCAGACCGGCCGTGAGCGTCATAATCTTGAATGCCTTAAACATGGAAATCTCCTCAAAAGTCCGGATGCGAATGCCAGCGACACCATGATGCGGGTTAAAGGGACGATGCACTGTGCGATCGCACACAGTCGGTGGAGACAGTCAGAATCAGAAACTCGGTGCAGGCAGAGCATAGGCCCGCCCCGTCAGCCTAGCGTTAGCGCACCGACGCCTTCAGGTCAGCCAAGGAGGCCGGCGCGGTGCAGGGCGGTTCGCCGTGACCGGCATAGACAACGCGCACGGTAGAGTTGCAGGCCCGCGCCTGTGCTGTCGGCGCGGGTGTTTCCAGAGCCGCATCCGCTTTGGCGGTTGACCGGGCAGGGCTGGCGGATGTTGCCATATCTGCGGCTGGCTTGGCCTGAGGCGCGCGCACCGGTGCGGTGCCCGCGAATGAGAAGGCCACTGGCGTCAGGGCCAGAGCGGCAGCAGCGGCGGCAATAAACAGAGCTTTGTTCATGGCGATCTCCTGATCGAAAGGCATGGCCTGCATTGCCTTTTAAACACCGCAAATCCGCCCGGGTTTCCGTGCGCAGCCGCACCTTGCCGGTTGGTATCACCGCTTCGCCTTGACCCGTTCGCCCGCGCGCCCCTAAAGGAACCGCTCCCGAACCGCCGAAGGCTTGCCGATGTCCGCTTCCACGCCCGCAATCAGCGCCGATCCTGCCAAGGATCCGGCCCGCTCGTTTCAGGGCCTGATTCTGACCTTGCAGGAGTTCTGGGCGCGCCAGGGCTGCGTCATCCTCCAGCCCTATGACATGGAGGTCGGTGCCGGCACCTTTCACCCCGCCACGACCCTGCGGGCGCTGGGGCCGAAACCGTGGAACGCGGCTTACGTGCAGCCCTCGCGCCGCCCGAAGGATGGCCGCTATGGCGAGAATCCCAACCGGCTCCAACACTATTATCAGTATCAGGTCATCCTGAAGCCGAACCCGCCCAACCTGCAGGAGCTTTATCTGGAATCGCTCGCCGCCATCGGCGTCGATCCGCTTCTGCACGACATCCGCTTTGTCGAGGATGATTGGGAAAGCCCAACGCTCGGCGCGTGGGGGCTGGGTTGGGAATGCTGGTGCGACGGCATGGAGGTGTCGCAATTCACCTATTTTCAGCAGGTCGCAGGGTTTGAATGCGCGCCGGTCGCGGGCGAACTCACCTACGGGCTTGAGCGGCTCGCCATGTATGTGCAGGGCGTCGAGAATGTCTATGATCTGAATTTCAACGGCGGCGAGGGCGACGGCAAAGTCACCTATGGCGACGTGTTCCA
>JBOFFO010000051.1:0-5693 GCA_051648665.1 Beijerinckiaceae bacterium
GCGGCAAGGCCGGCCGCCGCGAACACGCCGCCCTGCTTGAGTAGGTCGCGTCTGTCCATAAGAATCCCTCCGGTTCGTTTTTGTATGTGCAGAAAAATATGCGCCCCCGGACCGGACAGTCCAGAGGCGCATGAATGAATTCTTCGGTTTTTCAGATGATGCGCGCCACTTTCGGACCTTTGAGGCGGCAGCGCAGGACTATCCGCCACTCAGATGAAACGCTGCGCAATCACTCGTCGCTGGAGGTCGTCTCGCGGGTGACCCGCCCGTAAGATGGCCGTTCGGCGCGCGGCGCACGCACAACACGCTCGACCGGCGTCTCTCCAGCTTCGCCTTGCACGAAACGCGGCAGCCGCTCGACCCGTTCCGGACGCTCGATGCGGTCGGGGCGATCCACCCGGTCAGGCCGGTCGATGGGATCGCGGCCCACCCGGTCTGACAACTTGGCAAGATCAATGAATTCATCGGCTTGCCGACGCAGATCGTCCGCTACCATCGGCGGCTGGGTGGTGACCGTTGACACCACAGAGACCTTCACGCCCTTGCGCTGCACAGCTTCGACCAGGGAACGGAAATCACCATCGCCGGAGAACAGCACCCTGTGGGTGATATGTGGGGCCAGTTCGAGGGCGTCGACGGCGATCTCGATATCCATATTGCCCTTGATCTTCCGGCGGCCCAGCGAATCGACAAACTCTTTCGTCGGCTTCGTGACGACCCGGTAGCCATTGTAATCGAGCCAGTCGATCAGCGGCCGTATCGAGGAGTACTCCTGATCCTCGATCAGGGCGGTATAGTAGAATGCCCGCACGAGCGTTCCCTTGCCGCGGAACTCACCCAAAAGGCGTTTGTAATCAATGTCGAAGCCAAGCGTCTTTGCAGTGGCGTAAAGGTTGGCCCCATCGATGAACAAGGCAATGCGTTCTTGACCAGACATGCTGTCCTCTGTGTCTGTTTTTCTTTGTGTCAGGGAAGAAATCGATCATCCCAAGCGTCTATGGGAGATGTTGGCGGCCCTGCTAGCACAAAAAGTATAGATGTGAACGACATATTTATCGCAGATCATCATGGTCGAATTATGGGCAAGGTCAATGCCGCAACGTCACAAAGCAACTTGGCAGGGCGCTTGTCATTTGCTGGCGTCCATTGTAACGACCGGCTTTCCGAATTTCCAGCAGAAATGCAAACGAAGGAGCCGACATGGCCCGCGTCACAGTCGAGGACTGCATCGACAAGGTTAACAACCGCTTCGAACTGGTGCTTCTGGCCGCTCACCGCGCCCGCATGATCTCGTCTGGCTCCGCCATCACGGTGCCGCGCGACAACGACAAGAACCCTGTTGTCTCGCTCCGTGAGATCGCCGAGCAGACGGTGACCCCGGACGACCTGAAGGAAGAGCTGATCCATTCGCTGCAGAAATATGTTGAGGTGGACGAGCCGGAGGCGGAAACCGTGCCGCTGCTCGGCAATGCTCAGGGCATTGCGCCGGCAGGCGGCGCTGATGATGCCGACGTCCAGTTTGACCGCATGACGGAAGAAGACCTGCTGCGCGGTCTTGAGGGCCTCGTACCGCCTGCGGAAACTGATGACGACGAGTGAATCGCTCTTGCGATGGGAACGCCATTCAGGCCGGGCAAACGCCCGGCCTTTTCTATAGCGCCCTTGTCCGGGCACGGATTTTTGCGTCCGCCCGCTTGCGGCGCCACGGCTGCGCAGCGATATTGAAGGTGTAAGCAACGCCAGCCAAAGGATGATCGTTCATGGACCGGCGCCCGATGATGCGCCAGTTCGAACTGGTCGAGCGTGTCAGAAGCTACAATCCGCAGACGGATGAGGCGCTTCTCAACCGCGCCTATGTCTATGCCATGCAGGCGCATGGCACGCAGAAACGGGCTTCCGGCGATCCGTATTTTGCCCATCCCCTCGAAGTTGCAGCCATTCTGACCGATCTCAAGCTTGATGATGCGACCATCGTTGCTGCGGTCCTGCATGACACCATCGAGGATACCGCCGCCACGCGCGAAGAAATCGATGCGCTGTTCGGCCCGAAGATCGGCGCGCTTGTCGATGGCCTGACCAAGATCAAGAAGCTCGATTTTGTCTCGACCAAGGCAAAGCAGGGCGAGAATTTCCGCAAGCTGCTGCTCGCCGTTGCGCAGGATGTGCGCGTGTTGCTCGTCAAGCTCGCTGACCGGCTGCACAACATGCGCACCCTGCATTTCGTGCCGCCAGAAAAGCGCAAGCGCGTCGCCGAGGAGACGCTCGATATTTATGCGCCGCTGGCAGGCCGCATGGGCATGCAGGAAATGCGCGACGAGCTTGAGGATATTTCCTTCCGCAACCTGATGCCGGAAGCCTATGAGACAATCACCAAGCGATTGACCGAGCTGGGAGCCAAGAGCGGTGCGATTATCGCCCGCATCGAAAAGGAATTGAAGGAAAAGCTGGCGGCGCGTGGCATCGCCAGCGAGGTGAAAGGGCGGCAGAAAAGCCCATACTCGGTCTGGCGCAAGATGGAGCGCAAGCGTGTTTCCTTCGAGCAACTGTCCGATATTTTCGGCTTCCGCGTCATCGTCGGGTCTGCGGATGATTGTTACCGCGCGCTTGGCGTCGTCCACACCACCTGGGCTGTCGTGCCGGGCCGCTTCAAGGATTATATTTCGACGCCCAAGCAGAATGATTATCGCTCGATCCACACCACGGTGATTGGTCCGCGCTCGCAGCGCGTCGAGTTGCAGCTGCGCACGCAAACCATGGACAGTTTCGCCGAGTATGGCATCGCCGCCCATGCGCTTTACAAGGATGGTCTGGATTCATCCGCTGGCAGCTCGCTGGAGCAGGAAAGCCTTTCATACCAGTGGTTGAAGCGAACCGTGGCGCTCCTCACCGAGGACGATAACCCGGATGAATTTCTGGAGCACACCAAGCTCGAACTTTTTCACGATCAGGTGTTCTGCTTCACGCCCAAGGGCCGGCTCATTGCCTTGCCGCGCAGCGCCACGCCAATCGATTTTGCCTATGCGGTGCATACCGATGTCGGCCACAGCGCCGTGGGGTGCAAGATCAATGGCCGCTCCGCGCCGCTGACCTCGGAATTAAATAATGGCGACGAGGTGGAAATCATCAGCGCCAAGGGGCAGGTGCCGCCGGCAGCGTGGGAATCGATCGTTGTCACCGGCAAGGCGCGCGCCGCCATTCGCCGCGCCACACGCGATGCAGCGCGCCGGCAATATGCCGGGCTGGGACGCCAGATCGTGCAGCGCGCGTTCGAACGGGCCGAACGGGTTTATGGCGATGACAAGGTGAAGGCCATCCTGCCACGTCTGGCCCGCACCAGCATCGAGGATGTGATGGCCGATGTCGGGCGCGGAGAAATGTTTTCTGGCGATGTGCTGAAGGCGGTCTATCCCGATGCGGTTGCCGATGTGGCGATGAAAACTCAGACGCCGAAGCCGGAGCCGGGTTGGTTCGATCTCGATCAGGGCAAGAATTTGAAGTTCAAGATCCCGAAGCCCGGCAAGAAGGCGGACACGGCCCGCGCGGCCTTGCCGGTGCGCGGACTGGAGGCCGGTGTGAATGTGCAGTTCGCGCCGGAATCAGGCGCAGTGCCCGGTGACCGGATCATCGGCATTCTCACGCCCGGGCAGGGCGTTACGATCTATCCGATCCAGTCCTCGGCCTTGGCCGCCTTCGAGAACGAACCTGAACGCTGGCTCGATGTGCGCTGGGACATTGAAGGGCCGAAGACCCGGCGCTTTCCGGCGCGCATTCTCATCAAGAGCCTCAATGAACCCGGTACGCTGGCGCAGATCGCCGCCATCATCGCCGACCATGATGGCAACATCGACAATGTGAAGATGAGCCGCAAGGCGCAGGACTTCACCGAAACCACCATCGATCTGGCAGTCTGGGACGTGAAGCATCTCAACGCGATTCTCTCGCAACTGCGGGCCCGGCCGGTGGTCGCCAGCGCCGAGCGTCTGGTCGGCTGATCGGCTGGGGATGGGAGCGTCCGCCGATTGCCCAGGCCGGATGGCTGTGACAAACCCGCGATGATGGATCGAGGAGTGAATGCAATGACGCAGGATGAAGTTTTGGCGGAATTCCGCGCGGCTGGCGCGTTGCTCGAAGGCCATTTCATCCTGTCCTCCGGGCTGCGCAGCCCGGTCTTTCTGCAGAAGATGTTCATCTTTCAGGATCCGTCCCGCACCGAAACCCTGTGCCGGGCGCTGGCACAGAAGGCGCAAGCGCAATTTGGCAAGATCGATGTGGTGGTGTCGCCAGCTATTGGGGGCATTGTGCCGGGTTATGAAACCGCCCGTCATCTCGGCGCGAAGGCGATTTTCGTTGAGCGCGAGAATGGCGAATTTGTCTTGCGGCGCGGCTTTGAAATTCCCGCTGGCGCCAGGGTGCTGATGGTTGAGGACATCATAACCACCGGACTGTCGTCGCGCGAATGTATCGCCGCCATCAAGACCCATCCCGGTACGCTGGTCGGCGCGGCCTGCCTGATCGACCGGTCCGGCGGCAAGGCTGACATTGGCGTGCCGCGCGTCTCTCTCGCCACACTCGATATTCCCGCCTACGCGCCGGATAAACTGCCGCCGGAGCTGGCAAAACTGCCCCCGGTCAAGCCCGGCAGCCGCAGTATTCAGGGCGCGGTTTGAAGCCCGATGATTGTCGGTCTCGGTTCCGATCTCTGCGACATTGACCGGATTGCCCGGTCGCTGGAGCGGTTCGGCGACCGGTTCACGCACCGCATCTTTACCGATGGTGAGCGCCGACGCTCTGACAGCAGACCGGGCGTGCGCGCCGCCTCCTACGCGCGGCGGTTTGCTGCCAAGGAAGCCTGCGCCAAGGCGCTTGGTACCGGTTTCCGGCGCGGCGTATTCTGGCGCGACCTTGAGGTCGTCAGCCTGCCGTCCGGCCAGCCGACGATGCGGTTGCATGGCGGCGCGGCCCGCCGGCTGGCGGCGCTGATTCCCCCCGGACATGCGGCAGCGATCCATGTCAGCCTGACGGATGAGCCGCCGCTGGCGCAGGCCATTGTCATCATCGAAGCGCGGCCGGTGATGGCCGGCCAATCCTGAATTTGCCTTGATTGGCCTGCTTTTGGCAGGGCTATCGCGGGCGTGTCGATTGCGCCGGACGGGCGCTGGCCCTATATCCCGCGCGCGGTTGCAGCCGCCGGCAGGCGCGTGTCAGGAACAGTCATGGCGAACAGAAGCGAGAATGAACTGATGCGGCGCTCCGAAGGCGGTATCGGCGAAACCATCAGTGTCATTGTTCAAGCCCTGCTGATTGCGCTGGTGATCCGCACCGTGCTGTTCCAGCCTTTCAACATTCCGTCCGGCTCGCTGATCCCGACCTTGCTGGTCGGCGATTATGTATTCGTCAGCAAATACACCTACGGCTATTCCAAGCACTCGATGCCGTTCTCGCCGCCCTTGTTCAATGGACGCATCTGGGGATCGGAGCCGAAGCGTGGCGATGTTGCCGTGTTCAAGCTGCCGAAGGACAACGAGACCGATTACATCAAGCGCGTCATTGGCCTGCCCGGCGACCGCATTCAGGTGATTGACGGGCTGCTGCACATCAATGGCCAGCCTGTGAAAAAAGAACGGGTCAAGGATTTTGCAACATCCGATTCCTTTGGCCGGGCGGCGATGGCGCCGCAATACAAGGAAACATTG
>JBOFFO010000052.1:0-2255 GCA_051648665.1 Beijerinckiaceae bacterium
TTGCCTGGCTGGTGCCGGCCGACAAGCAGCCGGAATGGGTGAAGACCTCGCGCTCAAAACCGTTCCTGCAATCCTCCGGTGAATCGCTGATGAGCATGCTGCCGGACGATCCGGAGAAGACCATTCTCCAGCGCCTGAAAAAGACCCGGCCCGATGGCGATACGCCGCCAGCGGAAACGCCGGCGCGGCCTGCACAGGCGCCGACACAACAACGTTCCAGCGCCACGCCGGCAGCAGCGCAGGTTCAGCCCACCGACCGGCGGCAGTTGCAGCAAATTCTTGAGACCACCGGCACGACCCAGCCTCGGCAGACCCGCTGAGCTTCAGGATCACACCATGACACCGGCGACGCCCGCACCCGGCTCCGACATTTTCCTCGATGACGGTGAGGATGGACTGCGGGAGAAATGCGGCGTCTTCGGTATTTCCGGCCATGCGGATGCGGCGGCACTCACGGCGCTTGGCCTGCATGCCCTTCAACATCGCGGACAGGAAGCCGCGGGCATTGTCAGCTTTGACGGGCGGCGGTTTCACTCCGAACGCAGGCTCGGCCTCGTCGGCGACAATTTCTCCGACGCCAAGACGATGGAGCGGCTGGCGGGCCAGGCCGCCATTGGCCACACGCGCTACTCCACCACCGGTGAAACAATTCTCCGCAATGTGCAGCCGGTGTTTGCGGAACTCGAAGGCGGCGGGTTTGCGCTGGCGCACAATGGCAACCTGACCAACGGCCTTTCGCTGCGCCGCCAGCTCATCCGCGAAGGTGCGATTTATCAATCGACTTCTGATACTGAAGTCATTCTGCATCTCGTCGCACGCTCACGCCGCAACCGTTTCATCGACCGGCTGATTGATGCGCTGGCGCAGGTGGAAGGCGCCTATGCGCTGGTGGCGCTGACCAATAAAAAGCTCGTCGGTGCGCGCGACCCGCTCGGCATCCGGCCCCTCGTTATCGGCGAACTCGATGGCAAATATCTCTTCGCCTCCGAGACCTGCGCGCTTGACCTGATCGGTGCGCAGTTCGTGCGCGAGGTCGAGAATGGCGAGATCGTGGTGATCGAAGACAATGTCATCGAGTCGGTCAAACCGTTCGAGACAAAGCGGCTGCGGCCCTGCATCTTTGAGTATGTGTATTTCGCCCGGCCGGATTCGGTGATGGGCGGGCGCAATGTCTATCAGGTGCGCAAGAATATCGGCGGCATTCTCGCGCAGGAATCGCCCGCGCCGGCCGATGTCGTGATCCCTGTGCCGGACTCTGGCGTGCCCGCAGCGCTCGGTTTTGCACAAGCAGCCGGCCTGCCGTACGAACTCGGCATCATCCGCAACCATTATGTGGGCCGCACCTTCATCCAGCCGACACAGAGCGTGCGCGAACTGGGCGTGCGCATGAAGCATTCCGCCAACCGCGCGGTGATTGCGGGCAAGCGCATTGTGCTGGTCGATGACTCTATCGTGCGTGGCACCACGTCGCGAAAGATCGTTGCGATGATGCGCGATGCCGGTGCGAAAGAGGTGCATTTCCGCATCGCCTCCCCGCCGATCAAATATCCGGACTATTACGGCATCGACATGCCGGAGCGCGACAAGCTGCTCGCCGCCCGTATGGGGTTGGATGAAATGGCGCGTTATCTCGGCGCGGATTCGCTGGCCTTCATCACCATCGACGGCCTTTACCGCGCACTGGGCGAGCAGGGCCGCAACGCCGAGCATCCGCAATATACTGATCATTATTTTACCGGCGATTATCCGACACCGCTCGCTGACATGACCGGCGAAAATGTGAAGCAGCTCTCGCTGCTTGCTGAAGCCAGCTAGAGACTATGCATGACATCGCTTAAAGGCCGCATCGCCGTCGTCACCGGCGCTTCCCGTGGCATTGGCCGCGCCGCCGCGCTCGCGCTGGCCAAAGAAGGCGCGCATATCATTGCGCTCGCCCGCACCTCCGGCGCGCTCGAAGAATTGGATGATGAGATCAAGGCCGCCGGCGGCGAGCCAGCCACACTCGTGCCCGTTGATCTGAAGGATTTCGATGCGCTCGACCGGCTCGGCGCGGCGATTCACGAGCGCTGGGGCAAGCTCGATATTCTCGTCGGCAATGCTGGCGTGCTGGGGCCGCTGTCGCCGCTCGGCCATGTGCCGCCGAAGGACTGGGACACTGTCATGGCGGTGAATGTCACCGCTAACTGGCGGCTGATCCGCTCGCTCGATCCTTTGCTGCGCCAGTCCGATGCGGGCCGTGTGCTGTTTGTCTCATC
>JBOFFO010000053.1:0-2398 GCA_051648665.1 Beijerinckiaceae bacterium
AATAGCACGCGCGGCACGGCAACAGTGAGTTGGTCACATTGCCGCATCAAACCTGATGGCCGGCGTGTATATTCTCCAAAGCAAATCGGGCCGTCAGGCGGCCCGATTATTCTCTGTCCACCAGTGCAGGGCGCCTTACTGGCCGCCGCCCAGGGAATGCACATAGACCGTCAGCGCCTTGATGGTCACCGGATCAAGCCGCGTGCTCCAGGCCGGCATCACACCGGCGCGGCCATTATAGACGGTCTGGTAAATCGACTCGATATCCGACCCATAGAGCCAGATATTGTCGGTGAGGTTGGGCGCACCCAATTCCTTGTTGCCCTTGCCCTCGTCGCCGTGACAGGCCACGCATTGTTCGCCGAGCACCTTCTTGCCGAGCGCCAGATCAGCGCCTTTTTCAGGCTCCAGTTTGGCGAGCACGCGCACATGGTTAGAGACGGCGCGCACCTCTTCCTTCTTCAGCAGGCCGTCCCGGCCATAGCCCGCCATCACGCTGAGCCGCGTGTCATCATTGCCGGCCTGGCGAATGCCATGTTTCAGCGTCTGCTCGATGTCAGCGAGCTTGCCGCCCCACAACCAGTCGTCATCGTTCAGGTTGGGATAGCCCTTGGTGCCGGCGCCGCCAATGCCGTGGCACGGCGCACAATTATCGCCAAATGCGGCGCGCCCCTGCGCCAGTGCAATGCGCGAGAGATTGGCGTCGGTGCGAATCTGTTCCAGCGTTGCGTCCTTCAGGCCAGCGGCCTGTGTGGTGCGGCGGGCCTGCAGCGCATCAAGCTCGGTCTGCACGGATGCGCGGGTGGAATATCCGAACACGCCCTTGGTGTAGTCACTGACCAGCGGCCAGGCGGGATAAACAATCCAGTAGCCGATGGACCAGAGGATCGTGATGTAAAACACGTTGACCCACCACCGCGGCAGCGGCGTATTTAATTCGCGAATGCCATCCCACTCATGGTCGCCGACAATCTGGCCTGTGGCAGCATCAATTTGCGGCTGATGGTTTTTTTCAGGGCTGGCCATAAGATTAATCCTCTTTCAGCGGCATACGGGCCGCCTCATCGAACTTTGCGGCATTTGAAGGCCACAGCGCGTAAACCACCACGGCGAGAAAAATCGCCATGAAATAGATCACGCCGACGGACTGGGCGATTTCAGCAAAGAAACGGTAGGTTTCCATGACATTCACCGCAGATTGGCTTTGTTGTCGTAGAGTTTGAAATCGACCAGCGTTCCGAGCATCTGCATGTAGGCGATCAGCGCATCTGCTTCGGTGAGCCTGGCCGGATCGCCGTCGAAATCACGCACCTGCGCCTTGGGATAACGCTTCTCCAGCGCGCCACCGGCTGCATTCGGATCAGCCTGCGCCTTCAGATCGGCTTCCGCATTGGCGATCATATCGTCGCTGTAGGGCACGCCGCCGAGGCGGTTTGCCTTCATTTGCTGCACGATGTCCGATGTATTCAACTCGGTCTTCGCCAGGAAGGGATAGCCGGGCATGATCGAGGTCGGCACAACCGCGCGCGGATTGATGAGATGCTGCAAATGCCATTCGTCGGAATATTTATTGCCGACGCGCGCCAGATCAGGCCCGGTGCGCTTTGAGCCCCACTGGAACGGCTTGTCATACATGGATTCCGCCGCGAGCGAATAATGGCCGTAGCGCTCGACCTCGTCGCGCAGCGGACGCACCTGCTGGGAATGGCAATTATAGCAGCCTTCGCGCACATAGATCGCGCGGCCCGCCAATTCGAGCGGCGAATAGGGCCGCATGCCCTCGACCTTTTCGATGGTCGATTTCAGGTAGAACAGCGGCAGGATTTCAACCAGGCCGCCGATCGAAACGACCAGCAAAATGCCGAGCACGAGAATGATCGAGTTCAGCTCGAAGATCTTGTGCTTGTCCCAGATGGATTTCTGTTGCGTTGCCATAACGGGCCTCATTCAGCAGGCATGAGTGCGGGACGGGCGGCAGGTGACAGCGCTTCATCGGTGCGCTCGCCGGCTTTCACAGTCATCCACAAATTGTAGGCCATGATCAGCGAGCCGATCACGAAGAGCGTGCCGCCCAAGGCACGGATCACATAGAAGGGATGCATCGCTTCCACGGTTTCGATGAAGGAATATTCGAGGAAACCGAGCTGCGTGTAGGCGCGCCACATCAGGCCCTGCAGAATGCCCGACACCCACATCGCGGAGATGTAGAGCACGATGCCCAGCGTCGAGACCCAGAAGTGCCAGTTCACGAGCCGCAGCGAATAGACTTCCTTGCGGTTCCACAGCCACGGCACGAGGCAATAGATCGCGCCGAAGGACACATAAGCGACCCAGCCCAGCGCGCTGGAATGCACATGGCCGATGGTCCAGTCCGTATAATGGCTGAGCGAATTGACCG
>JBOFFO010000054.1:0-8069 GCA_051648665.1 Beijerinckiaceae bacterium
GCCGCGCTCAAGGCGGCGATGGCTGCGCATGGCGTTTCGCGCGGCTTCATGAATGCAGCATCGCCCGGCGTGATTTCGCTTTTCCTTCAGAATGCGCATTATGCCTCGCGCGAAGCGTATCTCGCTGCGTTGGCGGAAGTGATGCGCGAGGAGTATCGCACCATTATCGACGCAGGCCTTGATTTGCAGCTGGATTGCCCGGACTTGGCCCTGTCGCGCCACATGCTATTCACGCATTTGTCAGACGAGGAATTTCTCCAGGTGGCTGGTCTGCATGTGGAGGCGCTGGACCATGCTCTGGCCGGCCTGCCGCAGGATCGAATCCGCCTGCATATTTGCTGGGGCAATTATGAAGGGCCGCATTGTTGCGATATTGATATGGCCAAGGTGTTTCCGCTGCTGATGCGGGTTCCGGCACGCTATATTCTGTTCGAGACCGCCAATCCGCGCCACGGTCACGAATGGACCGTGTTCCGCGACCGGGCGCGTGAAATTCCGGATGATAAAATTCTGGTGCCCGGCGCGGTCGATACAACGACAAACTTTGTCGAGCATCCGGAACTGGTTCGGCAGAGGCTGGAGCGTTTCACCAGCATTGTTGGCAAAGACAGGGTGATCGCCGGTTCCGATTGTGGCTTCGGCACCTTTGCGGGCTTTGGCGCGGTTGATCCCGAAATCGCATGGGCGAAACTCGCCACCCTGAAGGAGGGCGCAAGGCGCGTTTCATGATTCCGCTGGTGCTGGTGCCGGGCATGATGTGCGATGCCCGGATGTGGGGTGGTTGGCCCGGCACGCTGGGGCGTCGCATGGTGGTGCATGCGCCCTGCACGGAAGCGGACAACATGGCCGCGCTGGCGGCTGCGATCCTGCATGACGCGCCGCCGCGTTTTGCGCTGGCGGGCCTGAGTATGGGCGGCATCGTGGCGATGGAAATGGTGCGTCAGGCGCCGGACCGTATCGACCGCCTTGCGTTGCTCGACACCAATCCATTTGCCGAGCAGAACGTGGTTCGCGGCCGGCGGCAGGCGCAAATTGAGCGGGCACTGCGTGGCGAACTGGCGGCGGTGATGCGGGATGATATGAAGCCGAATTATCTCGCGCCGGGGCCTCGGAATCAGCCTGTGCTCGATTTATGTCTTGAGATGGCGTTGGATCTTGGGCCTGACGTTTTTGCACGACAGTCCATTGCATTGCGTGATCGCCCTGATCAAACCGCGACATTACAAGCGTTTCGCAAGCCAGCGCTTGTGTTGATGGGCCATTATGACAGCCTATGCCCGCTCGACCGGCATCAGGCCATGCACAGCATGATGCCACAGTCGCGTCTGGTCGTGATTGATGGCGCTGGCCATTTGCCGCCGCTGGAACAGCCCGGTCCGACTGGCGAGGCGCTAACGCGCTGGCTGTCTGACTAAGCGGCCGCCGTCTGCCGCGCAGCCATGAATTGCCGCAGCCCAATTGGCAGGGCGATGGCAAGGCCCAGCAATGTTGCATAGCGGTTCGGCATGATCTCCATGATTGAGGCTGCGAACAGCGCGAAGCGCTCAAGCCCGCGAATGGCGCTTCGGCCATAGCCGGTCAGCGCAGCGGCAAGCATGACGATGCCGATGATGCAACCCGCAGTGGTCTCGATAAATGCGGCCCAGGTGAAATTCTTTGTCACGATCAGCATGGCAGGGGAATAGACGAATACGAAGGGCACCAGCACCTTTGCCATGGCCAACCGGAAGGCTGTATTGCCGGTCTTGAACGGATCTGCGCCGGCCATACTCGCGCCGGCATAGGCGGCAAGCGCCACCGGTGGCGTCACATCCGCCAGCAAGCCGTAATAAAACACGAAGAAATGCGAGACGATGGGTTCGATACCGAGCTTGCCGAGCGCGGGCTGCGCAATCGTCACCATAATAATGTAGCAGGCTGTGGTGGGAATGCCGCAGCCCAACAGCAGACAGACAATCGCGGTCATGATCAGCGTGAAAAACAGTGTCAGCGCCTTCGCATCAAACAGGAAGGATGGCAGGATGGCGCCGAGTATCGCGGCGATATCAGCGGCAAAGCCTGTGACAATGTCCGACAGTTTGAAACCAATGCCGGTCAGCGTGACGATGCCGACAATAATGCCAACCGTCGCGGCGGCTGCACCAACGCCGATCGCATACTTCGCGCCAACAACAAAAGCGTCGATGATGTCGATGATCCGCGCCTTGCCATCATCGGCGCGCAGCACGTGCCAGGCGCTGACGGCAGCGCAGAGGCCGAATAGAAGGGTGAGCCCCGGCACGGTGGTGATCTGGCCGGTAAAAACGGCGATGCCGAGCGCGACCAGCATGGCCACCGCCACCACGGGGCTGCGTCCGGTGAGGCCGACCACCATGCAGGCGGTGATGCCCCAGAATGCGGCGAGATAGGGCGTATATCCGGCAAACAGCACAAGCAGCAGCACCATCAACGGCGCAAGTGTCGGCCAATCCTTCTTCAAGATTGCGCCTGCCTTCGGCAATTCCGATGCGGGCACACCGTGCATGCCCAATTTTTTTGCCTCGAAATGCACCTGACAGAAGATGCCAAAAAAATGCATGGCCGCTGGCACAATCGCGGCGAGTATAATGGTCTGATAGGGCAGGCTCAGATACTCGACCATGAGAAAGGCAGCCGCGCCCATGATCGGCGGCGTGATCTGCCCGCCGGTTGCTGCGGTGGCTTCCACAGCCCCGGCGAAATGGCGCGGATAGCCAATGCGGATCATCATGGGAATTGTCAGCGAACCAACCGTGACAGTGTTGGCGATGGATGATCCGGATATCATGCCGAACAGGCCGGAAGCGAAAATCGACACCTTCGCCGGGCCGCCGGAGTAGCGCCCGGCCAGCGCCGTCGCGAGATCGATGAACAGTTTGCCCAGTCCAATGCGCGTCGCGAGGACCCCAAACAGGACATAGTGAAACACATAGGTTGCGACCACGCCGAGCGCGACGCCGTAAATGCCCTGCGATGTCAAATAGAGATGATTGACGATGGATTTCCAGCTGTTGCCGGGATGCGCCAGAATGCCCGGCAGGTAAGCGCCGAACATGGCGTAAAGCATCAGGACGCAGGCGATAATCGGCAGCGGCAGACCAATGGAGCGGCGCGTCGCTTCCAGCAACACAATGACAGCGAGCGTTCCCATCAACCAGTCGATGAGCAGTGGATTTCCGACTCGGAAAGCGAGGTCTTCGAAAATCCACGGTACATACAGCGCGGAAACAATCGCGGCGGCAGTCAACAGCCAGTCGAACCAGCTGATGCCGAGCGGACGCAGCAAGGTAGATGGATCAGCGGCCGCTTTCGGCTTACCTCCAGGGAAAACCAGAAAAATCAGCCCGATAACAAAGGCGAGATGGATGCCGCGATGGGTGGTTTCTGGCAGCAGGCCAAAGCCCGCCGTGTAATAATGAAAAAACGAGAGGGCGAGCAGTGCAGCAGCCACGAGCCATGCAGCGCGCGGCTGCAAAGGGCGGAAGCGGATTTCGGAATCGAGCTTTTCCTCAAGTTCTTGAGTTTTCTTCAAATCAAGTTCTTGTGTTTTCTTCAGATCAAGCTCAACCGACACCCGTTTCCCCTTTGCCACTTTTTGTTGCGCCGCTTGTGCGGCCCATGATTGCTGCCGCAAGAGGCGGCGTGCAGACTGTGATACGTACAGTCTGCACTCTGGCTTCTTATTTCAGCAACCCGGCTTCACGGTAGAATTTTTCTGCGCCGGGATGCAGCGGGATGCCAAGGCCAGTCAACGCCGTGGTTTTCTGGATCACCTTGCCCTTGGCATGTCCTGCATCGAGAATGCTGCGGGCCTTATCAGCCCAAAGCCCCTTGGTGACTTCATAGACTGTATCCGCGTCAATTTTTGCCGACGTCACCCATTGCGCACCGACCGCGAGCGTTTTGACACCCTTCACATCCTTATAGGCGTTGTCGGGAATGGCATCATCGGCAAAGAAGGTGAATTGCTTTTTGACTTTGTCTGCGACGTCGCCGTCGATGGGCAGGAGGTCGAAGCCGTGCGTGGATGCCAGCTCCGTCAATGCACCGGCGGGATAGCCGGTGGTCATGAAAAAGGCATCCAGCGAGCCGTCCTTGATTTTGTCGACAGACGGGCCGGCCTTGAGAAATTCCGCCTTGTAATCATTGTTGCCAATGCCGTAGGCGGAGAGAATGGTGCGGGCATTGATGATCGAGCCTGATCCCGGTTCGTCAATGGAGACGCGCTTGCCTTTCAGGTCTGCAACTGTTTTTGCGCCGAGCCCCTTTTTCACCACGATATGCAATGTTTCCGGAAACAGATTGGCAATGGCGCGCAGCTCTTCAACCTTGCCGCGGCCTTCATAAATACCGGTGCCGGTGTATGCCCAGGTTGCGACATCAGACTGGGTGAAACCCGATTCAGATGCGCCGCCAACAATTGCATTGATGTTCGCCACCGACCCGTTTGAGGCGACGGCGCTGACATTCACCTTATCCGTGGAGACAGCGTTGGCGATCATGCCGCCCACGGGATAATAGGTGCCGCCGGTGCCGCCGGTGCCGATGCGGAAGAACTTGGCTTGTGCGCGGGCCGTGGTGGCTGAAAGAATGGCCGGCATGCTGATTGCGCCAGCGATGGCTGTGCGACGTGAAATCATGTTTGTGTAACTCCTGTGATTGTTGCGCAGCCAGCGGCCATTACGGCGGCTGCGCATGGTGTCTGGTGGCGGTGTCACGCGGTTCTGCTTGCAGTTTCGCGCGCCATTGCCAAGTCTGTCCCGAAGGCCAGTCCTTTTGACAGGAAACAGGCCAAGCCGTGCGGCGTCAACCGTGCAGGCTGGAGATGGCTCATAGCGTTCCGGCAGCTCATTGTCGGATGCATGTCGCTAGGCCGGAAGCGATATTCGCAATGCCGCAAGTTCCGGTTTAGAGTGTTTGCGGTTTGGGTTGCTTCCGGAGATTGTGATGACGATGGCAGAGGCTGGCTTAGTGCCGGCGACGGGTTGGCAGGAGGAGGTTTATGCCGTGCTGAAACGCCATGGCGTGAAGCATGTGGCCTATGTGCCCGATGCCGGCCATTCTGCGGCGATCCGCATGGCCGAAGCCGATCCAGACATGACGGCGGTGGTGCTGACCACGGAGGAGGAGGGCATCGGCTATCTCGCCGGCGCATGGCTTGGCGGCGAGCGTGGCGCGTTGCTGCTGCAATCCAGTGGCGTTGGCAACTGCATCAACACCCTGGCGCTGCCAGCCTGCGCGCGCATGCCGCTGCTGATGCTGGTGACGATGCGCGGCGACTGGGCGGAATTTAATGGCTGGCAAAATCCAATGGGTCAGGGGACAGAAGCTGCGCTGCGGCTGATGAATGTCCTGACATGGCGCGCTGAGGAGCCGAAGGATGTGGTTCCGCTGATTCATGGGGCGGCAACGATGGCCTTCAATGGCGATGCGGCATGCGCCGTGTTGCTCGGCCAGCGCCTGATTGGCGAAAAACAATGGGTGAAATAATGCAGGGGCAGGCAGTGGAACGGCGCGCAGCAGTGGCAGCGCTTTTGGCGAACCGTCATCAACTTCTGGTCGTGACAGGCCTTGGGTCGGCCTCCTATGATGTGATGGCTGCGGGCGATCACGACAACAATTATTATCTTTGGGCGGCGATGGGCAGCGCGGCCATGGTGGGTCTTGGCCTTGCCAAAGCGCAGCCGGAGAAATCCGTACTGGTGATCACCGGCGATGGCGAACAACTTATGGGCCTTGGTGCCATGGCGACGATTGCTCTGCAAAAACCAAAGAACCTGACCATTACTGTACTGGATAATGGCCACTTCGGTGAGACCGGCATGCAAACGAGCCATACCGGACGCGGCCTATCGCTGGAGAAAATTGCGGCGGCTTGTGCCTTTGACTGGACCGCTGAGATTACCGATATGGCTGGTGTGGAGGCCTTGCGCGCACGGGTGACGCGTCGCGATGGGCTGAATTTCGCCACCATTAAAATCCGGGCCGAGAATCCGCCGCGTGTGCTTCCGCCGCGCGATGGTGTGCACGTCAAGAACCGGTTTCGCGCTGCGCTTGGCTTTCAACCCATTTGAACAAACAATCAGAGGCTATTGATGCAGACCGGCGGTTCTGACCTGTTTCCTGATATCCGCGATGCGGTGCGTGCGCTTTGCGCTGCGTTTCCGGCGGAATATCATCGCAAGATTGATGAGGCACGGGGCTATCCGGAAGAATTTGTCGATGCGTTGACAAAAGCGGGCTGGATGGCAGCGCTGATACCGGAGGAGTATGGCGGCTCCGGGCTTGGTCTTACCGAAGCGACGGTGATCATGGAAGAGATCAATCGTTCTGGCGGGAATTCCGGCGCATGCCACGGCCAGATGTACAATATGGGAACGCTGATCCGCCACGGATCTGATGCGCAGAAGAAATTCTATCTTCCCAAAATTGCATCCGGTGAATTGCGCCTGCAATCGATGGGCGTGACGGAACCGACGACTGGCACGGATACGACCAAGATCAAGACGACGGCGGTTAAAAAGGGTGATCGATATGTCATCAATGGCCAAAAAGTCTGGATCAGCCGCATTCAGCATTCTGACCTGATGATTCTGCTTGCGCGCACAACGCCGCTCGATCAGGTGAAGAAAAAATCCGAAGGCATGTCGATCTTTCTGGTCGATCTGAAGCAAGCCATCGGCAAGGGTCTCGAAGTGCGGCCTATCCTCAATATGGTCAATCACGAAACCAATGAGCTCTTCTTCGACAATCTGGAGATTCCAGTCGAAAATCTCATTGGCGAGGAGGGGCAGGGCTTCAAATATATTCTCACCGGCCTCAATGCCGAGCGCACCTTGATCGCGGCGGAATGTATCGGCGATGGCTACTGGTTTATCGACAAGGTCAGCGCCTATGCCAAAGAACGCATCGTGTTTGGCCGCCCTATTGGACAGAACCAAGGCGTGCAGTTTCCCATCGCCGAGAGTTTCATCGAAGTCGAAGCCGCGAACCTGATGCGGTTCCGTGCCTGTGAATTGTACGACGCGCATAAGCCCTGCGGCGCCGAAGCGAATATGGCGAAATACCTGGCTGCCAAGGCGTCATGGGAGGCGGCCAATGCCTGCATCCAGTTCCATGGCGGATTCGGATTTGCATGTGAATATGATGTGGAACGAAAGTTCCGTGAGACGCGGCTTTATCAGGTCGCGCCGATTTCAACAAATCTGATCCTGTCCTATGTGGCCGAACATATTCTGGGTTTGCCGCGCTCATTTTGAGCGCATGTCATCCTGCTACGGCTTGTTGCGCTGTGCTTGCAAGGCGCCCTCGGCCTGCGTGACCATTACTTCTAGCCAGCGCATGGCGCGCGCGCCGTCGGCTGCGTCCGGCACGGAGACAGGTTCGCCACGCGCAGCTTTTACGAAATCACCAAGCAAGGCGTGATAGCCCTTGTGATCCTCATTGGCGGCGACGGTAAAATTAGGTTCCCACACGAGCGTATCCACTTGCGGATCGAGCGTCGCTGCCGAATCCGAAACCTTGAAAGGCGGGCTGCGGAAATGACGCACCTCGTGGATATTCCGCACCTCTACACGTTGGTGGTCTGCCATCACTTGCCACCACTCCATTGGTGTGCCGCGTGACTGGTGGGTGCCAACAACCAGTGTTCCAATTCCGCCGGAGATAAACCGGAAATCGACATGCAGCAATAATTTTCCCGGTGCAAGCTCATGCGCGCGCACACTGAGCGAACTAATTTCGCCCATCAGCCAAGGCACCAGATCGAGATAGTGTACGCAGTGATGCAGATAAAATCCGGTATAGTCAGGGTCTTTGGCGAAGTAAGTCGGTGCTGTCATATATTCGCCAAGAAAGCTGGCGGGCGCGCCAAAATCGCTGGCATGGATGACGTTAGCGGCAATGCGGTTGGCCGTGGAATAACGCTTCATGAAGCCAAGCACGACGGGGGTGCTATTTTGCTTCTGAGCTGCAACCAGTTCATCGGCCTGTGCGGCATTTGCAGCCGGCGGCTTTTCCAGAAAAACCGGCAGATGGCGCGCCAGTGCTGC
>JBOFFO010000055.1:0-8777 GCA_051648665.1 Beijerinckiaceae bacterium
CTGTTCGCGGACATGCTGTATTCGGATGTCCGCACCTTCTTGATCGGATCACTGTCTACCATGGCCGTGATTGCCTATCTGGCCTTCCGCACCTCCAATCCCGCAGCCTTTGTGATCCTCGCCCTGATGGGTGTAGTGACAGCCTATCGGATGGCTCAATTCCGCGGTTATGCATCAGCACGCGAGATGCATGGGCTCCGCATCCCCGCGAAACACTGGGAGCAACGCTATGAAGCAGGAGCGATCGCTACCACATTTTTGACAGGCATGTTGTGCCTGATTGCCCTCGGCTTCACGAATGATATCGGCGCTCAGCTTTTGGCGGCCTTGCTGGTAATTTCGATCACGGTCGGTGTTGTCGGTCGGAACTTTACCAGCAGTCGCCTGGTCAATGCGCAACTCGTCGTGCTGTTCGCGCCGTATCTGGCGGGCCTTCTCATCAGCGGCGCAGAGGCCCACCTGCTGCTCTATGTATTCATGTAGCCTTTCCTCGTCACAGTCCGCAGCGTAGCGCGCAGCCTGCAACGGCTCTTTCTGAATGCTATTTTTTCATCTCATGAGGCCAGCGTCCTGGCCAACAGGTTTGATGCAGCGCTGAGTAACCTGCCCAATGGTCTCAGCATGTTTGACGAAGCAGGCCGCCTCGTCGTCGCCAATCCGCGCTGGGCACAATATCTCAATGTCGACCCTAAGATCGTACGTTTCGGGTGGACGCTCGAAAAAATGGTCGCCGAGTATATCGCTCGCGGCTCAGTCAGTGCAGAGCAGGGCGAGGCCGCAATGGCCATGCTGGGATCGCCTTCGCCCGGTCTGCACGCAGAGAAGCGCAATGGTGTCGCTATTGCGGACCGCATTTTCAACATAACGTCCGAACGCCTCGCGAATGGCGGGTTTCTAACCATGTTGGAGGACATTACAGCACAGTTTGAAGCGAACGCCCGCCTTGCCCATATGGCGCGTTTTGATGCCCTGACTGGATTACCCAACAGAATGTCTTTGCAGGAGCGGATTGACGCTGTGTTGAAAGCGCAGCGCAAGGATGACCCGTTTGCCATCCTTTTTGTCGACGTTGATAATTTCAAGCATGTCAACGATACCTTGGGCCATGCGGTCGGCGATGCGTTGCTGTTTGAAGTCGCCGATCGCATCAGTGCGCAACTTCGCGCCCAGGATGTCGTTGCGAGATTTGCAGGAGACGAATTTGTTGTACTCCAGCGCAATTGCGCATCGCCTGATGAAGCGGCCGCGTTGGCCAATCGGGTTATCGAAACGCTTGGGCAGCCATATACGATTGATGATCATGAAATTGTCGCTGGGGCATCCATCGGCATTGCGCTTGCTCCACGTGATGGCATGACGGTGGAGATGCTATTCAAGAAGGCTGACATGGCTTTGTATCGCGCCAAAGCAAGCGGGCGGAATGCATTCAGCTTCTTTGAAGATGAGATGGATATGCGTGCGCAAGCACGCCGGGCCATTGAAATAGACATGCGAGCCGCTCTGAAAGCCAATGCTTTTGAGCCATTTTTCCAACCGCTGTACAACATAAAAACGAACAATGTGACGGTGTGCGAGGCGCTGGTGCGCTGGTCTCATCCGCAAAAAGGCATGATTTCTCCGGGCGCATTTATTCCGCTGGCCGAAGAAAATGGCATGATTGTTGAAATCGGTGCGCAGGTGCTGCGCAAAGCATGTGCTGAATGCAAGCAGTGGCCAGACCATGTCAATGTGTCGGTCAACATTTCGCCAGTCCAGATCAAGCGCAGCGATGTCGTAGATCTGGTCGCGCGGACGTTACAGGATATAGGCCTCGATGCGGATCGGCTGGAAATCGAAATTACCGAATCCGCGCTTTTGCACGATATGGAATTTACTGTGTCCGTTCTTGAACGGCTACGGAAGATGGGGGTGCGCATCGCATTGGACGATTTCGGAACTGGGTATTCAAGCCTCAGTCACCTACGCAACCTGCCACTCAATAAGGTCAAAATTGACCGCGCTTTCCTGGCCAACATTGAAACTGACATCAAAGCGCAGAACCTCCTGCGTGGCATGAGTCAGCTGAGCGCTGACCTCGGCATGACAGTGGTCATTGAAGGTGTTGAAACATTCCAACAATTGCAATTCATTTCATCTGCAGGCATTGTGGATGAGGTTCAAGGGTTTCTTTTCAGTATGCCGGTTCCAGCATCTGTGACGAGGAAATTGCTCCGTGAACCGACAGTCATGCCGGCAAGGATGCCTTCTCATTCACCACGCCGCGCCATCGCATAAAGCATTTTACTTTTGCCAAGACGCTCCCGTTAATTCTTTTTTTACCTTACACTTTACTACGGCTAATAAACAGTTAACGTCGCCAATGCGTTCTGCATGGACGCTATTGGGGCGGCTCGTTGAATTTCCACGCAAAACCTTCCTTCAGCGCAAAAGTGTTGGAGTTTATTGATCAGGTCACATATCGCCCAGCTTATACGGCTGACGATAAGGAGGCGATTTTCCGTCTTCGATACAATTGTTACTTGCGTGAAGGGGCCATTGCGCCTAATTCACAAAAAATTTTGCGGGATGGGTTTGACGATCTCCCGAATGTGTGGATTTTCGGCTTGTATGTGCAGAATGAGCTGGCCAGCACGATGCGGATTCACGTGGCCAGCAACCTGCACCGCCAGTCCCCGGCGATGGATGTTTTCTCCGATATTTTAACGCCTTACCTCAATAGCGGCCGGACCGTTTCGGACCCGACCCGGTTTGCGGCGGACCCCGTTCTGTCTCGCGAATTCCCGTATCTGTCCTACGCGACGGTGCGGTTGCCTTGGCTGGCCTGCGAGTATTTCGGGATCGATCTGGGGCTGGCGACCGTTCGGACGGAGCATGCGGCTTTCTACCGTAGGTTGTTCTCTGTCCAGGAAATGGGTGAGCCGCGCACCTATCCCGGTCTGCGCAAGCCGATCACGATGATGGGGGCGGATTATCGGGCGGTGCGGGACAAGGTCGTTGACCGTTATCCGTTCATGACGGCTTCGGCCGTGCAACTCGAAGCATTGTTTGGCCGCCATGCCTGGGAGGGCGAGACCGACATCGTGCCGTTGCGGCAGCGCACGCCGGCGCATATCGATCAGCCGATTGACATCCCGTTCAATCCGCAGGCGTTGGCTGGCCGACGCAAGGACCCTGAAAGCACACCATCCTGACATGGGCAGCGGCTTGACGGCCCGGTCAGCCCTGCCTACACGGAGCGCCGGAATGGGCGCGTAGCTCAGCGGGAGAGCACTCCCTTCACACGGGAGGGGTCACAGGTTCAATCCCTGTCGCGCCCACCATTCCTTCAGCCGGCCTGATTCATTTTTGACGCGGGGAGCAGGCGAAGACACTGCGCCACGGCTTCATCCAGCGCATCAAAATGCTCGATCACCACATCCGGCCCCAGTTCTGACACGGGCACATTGGTGTATCCGAAGGTCACGGCGATGACCGGAATTCCAGCAGCCTTCGCGGTATCGATGTCCGTGCGGGAATCACCCACCATGATCGCCCGGTCGGGCCTGCCGCCTGCCAACGCAATCGTATCAGTGAGATGGCGCGGGTCGGGCTTGAAATGCGCAAAGGTGTCCTTGCCGCAGATCGCCGCAAACCGGTCGGTGATCCCCAGGGCGTCCAGCAGCGTGCGCGAATGGGATTCCAGCTTGTTGGTGCAGACGGCCAGCCTGTAGCCCGCATTCCTGAGCCGGTCCATGGCCGCCAGAGCGCCGGGAAACAGCACCGTCTCATCGGCCAGATGCGCATGATAATGATCGAGGAATTGCTGATACAGCCGTTCCAGCAGTGCTCCCTCCAGGGCTTTGCCGTAGAGGTGGAATCCGCGCTCGATCAGTGGCCGCGCCCCGGCGCCGAGCAGATCGCGGGCGCGCTCATGTGGCACGGCGGGCAACCCTTGCGAAGCGAGAACGACATTCAGCGTTTTCATCAGGTCGCGCGCGCTGTCGGCCAGCGTGCCATCGAGATCAAAAACGATGGTGGGACGGTCAGCCATGCACAACCCCGGACAATCCTGAGAATCGCCGGCGCATGCCGGCCTTTAAGGGTTCATCAACCATAAAAGGTTTCGCTAGGCCAACGCGCGTCGTGTCGATTCCGCCACCGGGAGAAAGCCATGCTTCGGACTGCCGTTGTTGCTCTTGCTGTCATTTGCCCGTTGGCGGCTTCCGCCGCGCCCTTCGATTTCATTGCGGCGCCGCAGACTGACCTCAACCGTGTCTATCGCGTCGATCGGTTCAATGGCGAAGTCTCCGCCTGCCAGTATGGCCTGCGGGAAGGCACCATCGGTGTGACGCTGTGCTACGGTCCGGGCGAGGGCGCTTCAGCCCAGCCGCCCGGCGAATACGCGCTGGTGGCCTCTCGCCATGAGCGGGAAGGCGGCGTCTTCCGGGTCAACGCGCGGACCGGCGATATGAGCGTCTGCTACGTTTTCAACGAACAGGTCGTGTGCACGCCGCAGGCCAAGACTGGCCCGGTGCAGACGGGTCAGGCCCCGGTCACTGCAAACCCGGAAACGACTGGCTCGATTGCCGCGCCAAAAAAGAACTGACGGCTGCTGCGATCCCCATCGACGGCCTACACGGACGCAGAGCCAGTTGCGCGTACCGTGATTGCGCTTTGCAGCGGGGTATCCTTCACTTCAGCATCAATGCGCTGCGAGTGTTGCCATGCCCGAACCGGAAATGACTACCGATTCCTTGTCGCCTTCCCAGAAACAGGCGATTGCTGATGCTGTAGAGCGCAATTTTGCGGCGCAGATCGATTATCTGAAATCACTGGTGCGCTGCCCTTCGATACGGGGGCAGGAAGCCAGTGTGCAGGATCTGATTTTTTCCGATCTCACGCAACGCGGGTATCAGATGGACCGCTGGCGCGTGCGCGAAGACGATATTCGCCACCATCCCGGCTTTTCGCCTGTCGCGGTCAGCTATGAGCAGGCGTGGTGCGTTGTCGGATCCCATCGCCCTGTCAAAGAAAGAGGCCGCTCGCTCATCCTCAACTCACATATTGATGTCGTGCCGTCCGGCCCGGTCGATATGTGGAGCACGCCGCCTTTCGAGCCGGTCGTGAAAGACGGATATATGTATGGCCGTGGCGCCGGCGACATGAAGGCCGGCACGGCGATCAATCTCTTTGCGATGGAAGCGCTGCGCACCGCCGGATTGATGCCGGCCGCGACCGTGCATCTTGAAACGGTGATGGATGAGGAGTCGACCGGCAACGGCGCGCTTTCGTCGCTGCTGCGCGGATACCGCGCCGATGCCTGGTTCTGCCCGGAGCCGACGGGCCACACCATGACACGCGGTAATGTCGGCGTGGTCTGGTTCAAGCTGATCGTGCGCGGCCGCCCGGCACACACGTCGGTGATGCAGTCCGGGTTCAACGCCATCGACGCGACCATGAAACTCGTTGCGGCGCTGCGGGTTCTCGAAGCGGAAATGAACGCGGATAAAGGCAACCATCCCCTGTTTGCCGCGCATCCGCACCCGATCAATCTCAATCTGGCGCAAATCCATGGCGGTGACTGGACGTCGATGGTGCCGGCCTGGTGCGAAGCGGAATTGCGCTTTGCCATGTATCCCGGCCAGTCTGCCGTCTGGCTGAAGGACAAGGTCGAGCGCTGCATCGCCACGGCGGCGGCGGCCGATCCAACCCTGCGCGATCATCCGCCGCGCGTGGAGTGGCATGGGTTTTTCTGCGAGGGCTATGAGCAAAAGCCCGGCACAGCGGCTGAACATCTGCTCGCCGATTGCCATGCCGCCATCATGGGCGCGCCGATGCAGGAGCGCGTGCTGAACGCTTATCTCGATGCCCGCGTGCCAGTGCTCTATGGCGATATGCCGGCGCTGGTCTATGGCCCTTCAGCGGAATTTCTGCATGGCATCGACGAACGCGTCGATCTGGAATCAATCCGGCGCTGCACAAAAACACTGGCGCTGTTCATCGCCCGCTGGTGCGGTGTCGAACCTGTGACCGGCGCGCGCGCATCCTGATCGGCGAAAGCCAGAAACAGGGAGCGATCAGGCCAGGGCGTAAAATTCAGGCCGCCCGCAACCAGCGCGCCGCCTGCCGTTCGCTGGTCGTATCAATCCCGCTTTCGAGAAGCCGGATCATATAATTGCGCAAGGGGCCATGCCCCCGGATGGTCGCGGCCAGCGCCGTATTGTTGCGCGCAAGAGCAACCAACTCATAGGCCACATCATCGGAATCGCTCGTATAATCCTGCTCCAGCGCCTGCAGGACTTCGAGAATGAAGGCCGGCTGGTTGCCGTATTCACGCGCCAGTGCGCGCGCGATGCCTTCCTCATCCGTGCCGGTGAAGAAGCTGGTGAAGCGGCCGACAAAATTGCGCACGCGCGGGTTGGCCGTCCCGGCCACTTCCACATAGGCACGGTCAGCCAGCACCGCGCCGAGAATGCCGCCGACAAGAATGCCGACGCCGACACCAATCGGCCCCGCCCAGACCCCGCCCGCCGCGCCCATCGCCGCACCGCCAGCCATACTGCCAAGCAGGCCGCCGCCGATATTCGAGGCTTCACGGCCTGTTTGCCACCACGGCGTGTTCGATGTGCCGATGTTGAAAATGGCGATGGCGGCGGTCGCGAGCCATAATCCACGCGCGGCCCAGCGCAGGCGCGGGATCTTGGCCGTTTCCGACGCGCGGTTGCGCCCGGCGGACTTGATCGCCTCCTCATAAATCAGGGTTTTTTCCGCGTCGCTCAGGGTTGAGAATTGCCGCCCGGCAAAGCGTTCCTTGAAGCCTTCCTTGTTGTTCATGATGTACTGGACGACATCATCGAGATTGAGGCCGGTCTTTTTCAGTTTCTTGGCGTAGGCGCGGCCCAGGTCCATATCGTGGGCGCGGCCCATCTCCAGAATCTGGTTGCGCATCTGGTTGGCGGACTGGGCGCCAAATTCGGCTGAAATTTCGCCCGCCTTGTAGGCGGCCCAGAGCGCATCCGACATTTCCTTGATGTCGCGCACATAGCGCTGGCGCACGCCCGCCGTCGCGGCCAGACGCAGGGCAAAATTGTTTGCAGTCTGCTCCATCAGCGTCAGCGCCTGACGGAATTCAGCGTCTTTTTGCGGATTGGCCACGAACGAAATCTCTTATGTCAGCGTTGTCACGGTCAGGTAATGGCGGGCAAGGCGGTTACGGTAACGAAATCCGGTAGGCAGTGAAAGAGGCAAGGCCCAGGCGGGTTTGGTCGCCCAGCGCAGGCGATACGTCTCGTCATTGCCAAAAAAGGTGAAATGGATCGTGTCGTCACGCGCCGCGATAATGCGGAAAATTCCGTCCGCCATCAGTCCGCCCGCTTCGACAACGTCCAGAACCGTGCCATCCGTATCGAGAAGATGGATCGAGAGCACATTGTCATAGGGCGAGCCGAGATCGCGCACGACGAGTTGACGCCCGCCGGGCAGGGCTAAGCGATGCACTTCATTCTCGCCATAAAGCGTCATTGGCTTTGCACTGTCCCTATCGCGCGCCGGACACCACGCCGCCGGTAATCTTGCCGATCCCGGTAAAAACACCCGTGGCTGTCGAGCCCAGTGTCTCGCCCAGCCCGCCGCTTTCATTCAGTCTCTGGCCACTCGCCAGCCGCCGGCCAATGAGTTGCACGACCGCTGGCGACTGCGCAAATTTCGTATGGCCCAGCGGGTCGCCACCCTCCACATGCGACAGGTCGATGACATTCACCCGGCCACTGCCTAACTCGCGAAGCTGCGACTTGTAAGGCTCCTCATCCGGATTGATGCTGCCAACGCGTTCGGTGCTGCCGGAAATCCGCTTCGACAGGGACAGCGCCTTGTCATCGCGCGAAATAAAAATCGTCACGGGCGGATGCTGCACGCCAATGCTGCGCATCTGGCGGCGGAACACATCGACATCAATATCCGGCGCAGCCAGAATGATATTCTTGATCTTCGGCGCAATCACCTTGTTGCGGATCGCCATTTGCCGCAGCGCCTCGACGGTGACCCAGTTGCCCATGCTGTGCGCAAGGATCGAGACTTCGCCGACTGCCGGATCTTTCGACACGGTTTGCAGCACGGCCTCCAGCGCATCGCGCGAATAGGTCGCGCTCTCCTGATCATAGGGGTAGGACAGCAACTCCCCGCGTGACGGCCAGGTGAACAGCAGCGGCAGCACCGGCGCGCGCGCATCATGAACGATCTGGGCAAGCCGGTAGACGGCCTCCTCAAACCGCGTGTTGTAGCCATGGACGAAAATCAGCACGCTGCGATGCTTCGTCTGCCCCAGCCGCGCATAAAACCGCCGCAGGGCTGTTGGCTGGTCGATGCGGTCGGCGCGCACCGTGACGAAATCGGTCGCAGGATTGCCAGGCGGCGTCGAAGGCCACTGGATTTCCCCGGCCTGGCGCGCCCCGTCAGGCGGAATCGAGATCGCGATATCCGCGAAGTTCAATCCCACAGCCCGCTCCCCGGTGAACATCTCGCCAGGTCCGGCATTGCGGTCGCTGCGGGTGGTCGCCACCAGCATCTCGACCTTGCTCGTCCCATCGGCCTGAACGCCGGTCGGCACCAGCACGCCGCGCGCCTTCGAGACGCAGGCACCAACCGCCAGACACAGCACCAGGGCGAGGGCGGAACGCCGCAGGGGAGAGGAACAGGCGGAAATGGGCATAGCCGCTCTTTAGCCTTTGCAGCCCCGTCTGGCCTAGCGCTTTTTTGTCATTCCACTTTACCGGACGGACTGCACAAACCATATCAGGGAC
>JBOFFO010000056.1:0-2258 GCA_051648665.1 Beijerinckiaceae bacterium
CGCCGCTCATCACTGACCGGGCCGACGGCATCCGAGGCTAAAATTTCAGAGAAACCGATGATCGCATTCAACGGTGTGCGCAGCTCATGGCTTACCGTGGCCAAAAAGCGATCCTTCGCTACTGCTGCTTCTGCCGCCATGCGATGCGCCGCTTCAATTTCATGCTCACGCAACCGCGCCTGACTCATGTCCCGCATCATGGCATGCACGTTGCCGGCATGGCGTGCAAATCGCATCTCTATCCAGTTATGCTGCTCGTTTGCGCATCCTTCGGAGTCTCCGATCCGCATCCGCACCACGATCTGCGTGGGGTGCCCGTCGTTTGCCGTATCCGATACGGCTTTGAGAAAAGCCGGGCGGTCAGCTACGTTGATGCGCCGGAACAGCGATTGGCCAAACAAAACACCGGGAGCAGCCTGTAAAACGTTGCGACTGTTGCCAAACACATCAATGACATTCGCAGCTTCGTCGAAGGCAACAACCATGTCGCCCAGCTTCTGGCTGAGTTCACGGATCGCGCAATCCGGCTGGTGAGCCTCTTGCGGCATGCGATTGAGCATGTTTGCCATCCATGTCATGGGCGCTGCCGCCATCCCTTCGCGCGGTTTGATCCGCTGACTGCTATAGGCCGGCACCATGGCGGAGCGGCTGTTAAAACGGGACTAAAGCGGCGAAGACAGAAATGCGCCAAATGCAGGAGAAAGGCCGTTTTAGGTGAGTAGTGGAGCTTTCAGTTGACGAAATGTGACTGCATGGTGAACAGCTTATTTCCAGACAGCGTTACTTGCCGGGCAGTCGCTGCAATCCTTACCCATCTATGAATTTCAGTGGGTGGATTTACATGATTTTCCAAAGGCGATTCTCAGTTCGCCCTGTCATGGTATGCGCAGTATGGGGAATGGGGGCTGCGCCTGCAGCAATGGGTATGGGACTTTTGATCCGCAGCGTGTTTTGCATCGGCGCAATCACAGCTTTGTCACCCGTTAATCAGGGTGCTTCGATACAGACTGCTTCTCTTGTTACGCCATCGGCTCAGGCAGCTGCCGTGCAGATCGCGCGTCTGTGCGAAGCTGATGTATCGCTATGCAAAAAGGCTGCCCTCGCTGCTGGCCGTTCCGCCAGTGAGGCCTTGATCGTAAACTCGCGTGATGGGCAGCGGCCGAGAACCTGAAGTTTCTTGGCGTTGGCGGCTTGTGGCCAGAGACTGACCGCAAGTTCTGAAATGGCTGACAAGAGCCGGTCGTTGCCCGGCCTATACTCTTTCAACGACAAGAATCTGCTTACGGAGCAGAACTCGCTGGCCTCTATCCTTGAGCGCTGTTCGCGCCTACATGCTACCGGAAAGGTCGCGCCTCGTCCCCGCGGCCTGCATAGTGGCACACCCTATTGAGCTGAACGCGATGGCAATCTCTGAAATTATTGATGATTTTTCTATACTCGATGATTGGGAGGATCGTTACCGCTATGTGATCGAGTTGGGTAAAGGCCTTGAACCTTTGTCTGAAGCCGAGCGCTCGGAGGCCAATCGTGTTCGCGGCTGTGCCAGCCAAGTCTGGTTACAGTTTGATCCCGACACCAGCCAGTCACCAGCTCGTTTGAGCTGGCGTGGCGACAGCGACGCCTTGATTGTCAAAGGTCTCGTAGCGCTCACGCTGACTTACTTCAATGGCAAGACCGCATCAGAGGTGGTTGCCTCCGATGCACTGGCCCTGTTCAGGCAGCTTGGCCTTGCCGAGCACCTCACACCCCAAAGGTCAAACGGCTTACGGGCCATGGTTGAGCGTATCCGTCAGGATGCCACATCACTCCTGTAAACAGGCATGACAATCGGGCGGGCATCACAGGCTTGCCAACTCGACATGGGAAGGCTCGGCTTGCCATGGGCCTCGCTTGATAAACCATAATGGCTGGCCAATCGCCCCAAAGCGAGATCCAGCACGACCTTCGCCGCCCTTGCCGGCCATTGCCGTTCCCTTTCGATGTCGGCCAAACCTTTCAGAAAGCCGCAGACATCGATCAGAATGCCCGCCAAATCTGGTCCAACGGCATCAAGCGCCTTACGCACCCGCTGACGAGCGGCAATCGTGGCGTCAGTCGGATCTGAGCGATCTCCCGAGCGCGCAGAAGATGCCACAGCTGCCGTCCAGTTGGCTGTGACGCGCGGGAGCATCTGGGCATAGGTCATCTCAGCACGAAGACGCTCGCCTGCGGCGAACCTTGCGTCATCCAACATGGGAGAACCGTCCCGGTTGCGTCGC
>JBOFFO010000057.1:0-3222 GCA_051648665.1 Beijerinckiaceae bacterium
TCGTGTGGAGTCATAGGTCACCTGTATGTAGAAGGATTTGTTTCCAGATTGCAATTTCGTCATAGAGAGCGAATTCACGCCGCAGCCCCACGCCATCAGGGCCATAAGGGCCAAATTCCGCGTGGCTCAGGCCCATAACATGCACGCGCGCGCCAGTCGGACGTCCGAACGCACCCCAGCCATCGTGAACGCCATCAAGCGACCAGCGAAGAGCGGCGCGCGGCGAAAGCATATCCGCGTCCATGCCGATCTGATGGTGAATAGTGAAACTGGCCGAAGGAAATGCGGAGCGCAGGCCAATCCAGAATGCCGTTACCGCATCGCGTCCAATGGCTTGATGTCCCCCGGCATATTCACCAATCACCGCACGGTCATACGCGGTATGGATATGCGTGAAATCAGCCTGCATAATCCGCATCAGACTGTCAGCGTAGCGCGCGCCCCATGCGTTGCTATTGCCACGCCCTTTATAGACATCGGCCGGGTTAGCAGCTGGCGTGAATGGCCGCGCTGCACTCTCGCAGCCGCCTTCACGCTTGATCAACGCGCGTGCATACTCATTTGGAGCCATACCGAGCTGACGGACAATGCCGCCATAGTCGCGGACCAGCCATTCATCATAGATGGTGTTGTTGCGCGCGGCACAATCCGCGATAACGCGCACCGTAAAGCGCTTGCCGGTGGCTGGTCCGAATGCGCCATCGGCGCTGTGCGTCGCCGTCGTAAGAAGCCGGTGCGAAGAAAGGAAGCCATGAGTGTCATCCTGCGAATAAATGACATCCTCGGCATAGAGTTGCCGATCCGGGAACTCATTCACAGTCGCCATGGTTGAAGCGATGACTGCTTGATTACCCCGCTGAATACCCATTGGCGAGCGCACAATAATATCCGGCGCATAATAATGGTTGAGCGTGGCGATGCCGCGGTCTTCCCAAATTTCCTTGGTAATATCGATAATATAGTCGCGGAAGTCGGGCCACTGGTTCGAGAATGCAGTCATAAACGATACCCTTCGGAAAGGCGTGCCGACCGGCGAACCACAAGCGGCCCGTCGATATGATGATGCTTGGGGGACGTATTGCCTTCGATCTGGCCAATCAGCGTTTCGGCAACGGCATTGACCATGACATCAACCGGCTGCCGGATCGTTGTGAGGCTATAGGAGGGCCATGCCGCCATTGGCACATCGTCATAACCGACGATGGAAATGTCGTCAGGAACACGTAAGCCAAGGTCATGCACAAGTGTGTCAATCACTGCAAAGGCCATATGATCGTTGCCAACGAAAATGGCGTCGGGGCGATCCGCATGGCCACATAATGCACGCGTCACCATCGCAGCCTTGTCGCGAGAATATTCACCATCGATCATTGCAAAAGGCGTAACTCCCGCTGCAGCAAGCCCGGCACGAAAACCCTCGGCACGATCACGCCCGGTTGACGATCCTTGCCAGCCCATGATGTGCGCGATGCGGAAATGGCCGCCTGCTAACAGAAATTCTGCAACGCGCCGTCCACCAGCATAATTGTCAGATGTAACCTCGCTCAAGCGGGGATCATTTTGGCCACGATTAAACATCACGACGGGAATGCCAGCAGCCCGGCAGCGCGACGTCAGATCATTTGTCATCGCAACGGAAGCGGTGATGATGCCATCAACCTGATAATCGAGAAGCTCACCGACAACCTCTTCCACCTTTTCCGAATCATTCCCCGCCAGAAAAATCAGGATGTGATAGCCGCGCTCCTGCAGGGCTTTGGACAATCGTTCTAGCGCCACCGGATAAAACTGGTTTTCCAGATAGGCGACGACCAGCCCGATGATGCGGCTGCGCCCGGTAATCATCGCGCGCGCCAACACATTGGGCCTGTAGCCCAGACGCTCGGCCGCTGCACGCACCTTTTCAGCCGTTTTTGGCGAAGCGGATGCGCCCGGCGTGAACACGCGCGATACGGCAGACTGCGAAACGCCCGCAAGCCGCGCCACATCAGCACTGGTGACTTTTTCAAGAGCGCGCTGGTTGCTCATCCTGCCGTCCAGCCTCCGTCAATCAGCAGATGCGTGCCTGTCATCAATGCGGACGCATCGGATGCAAGAAAAACAACCGGCCCCATAATATCAGCGATCTCGCCCACCCGGCCGAGCTTAATTTTCGACAATATCCACGCTTTACGCTCCGGATTGGAAAGTGTCTGCTCTGCCAGGGGCGTGCGGATAAAGGTTGGGCAGAGAGTATTGACGCGAATGCCATACCCTCCCCACTCTATCGCCATCGCCTTCGTCATGCCTTCAAGCGCATGCTTGTTCGCGCAATAAACCGCCCGGTCTGGCCCGCCCATATGGCCCATTTGCGAAGATATATTGATGAGCGATCCGGCTTTGCCCGCCGCGATCAGGCCGCGCGCCACCTCGCGGGTCAAAAAATAGGCCGCGCGTAGATTGAGATTGAGCGCTGCATCATAATCCTCGGGCGTCGTTTCAAGTGCTGGTCCATGTCGCGCCAGCCCGGCAGAGTTGACGAGCACATCGAACGGACCTTCTTTCGCCACAAAGCGCGCTGTCGCGTCAATGTCAGTAATGTCCAGCGCGCGCCATTCCGCCTTGCCGCTCTCCGCCGCGATTGCAGCCGCGGCAACCTCAAGCTCGCTGGCCCGCCGCGCCACCAGCCACACATGTGCACCAGCATTCGCCAGCGCTGCCGCAGCACCAAGGCCGATGCCAGAAGAGGCGCCGGTTACCAGTGCGCGTTTGCCATCAAGCCTGAACGATGGCATGCGCGGCAATTCAGGCAAGTTGATTGTATCGGTCATTCCGCCGCTACCCCGTAAGGAATATTTTTACGACCGTACCGTCTCACCCGGATATTGCACTGCTCGGCATGGCCGACAAATCCCTCAAGCATGCACAGTCGTGATCCATATTCGCCAATCAGCGCTGCGGCCTCATCGGTCAGTACTTTCTGGTAGCTGTGCGTCTTGAGGAATTTTCCGACCCATAACCCGCCCGTATAGCGCCCGGCTTTTCTTGTCGGAAGTGTATGATTGGTGCCGATCACCTTATCGCCATTTGCAACGTTGGTGCGCGCGCCGAGAAACAGCGCGCCATAAGAATGCATGTTTTTAAGGTACCAATCATCACGGTCCGTCATCACCTGCACATGCTCATAGGCCATATCATTGGCGACCTGCAGCATTTCCTCATGCGTGTCGCACAGAATAACAT
>JBOFFO010000058.1:0-6263 GCA_051648665.1 Beijerinckiaceae bacterium
CGCTTTGTGATCGATACAAGTCAGGGCTTTCCCGCTGCAGAAAAAGCGGTGGCTGAGATTATCAGCACAGTGACGGGCAAACGCTGAACACGGCGCGGCAGGCGAAAAGGGCAGGGGAAAAAGGGCAAGCGGATGCAACGCGAGATCGTCCTCGATACGGAAACCACGGGCCTCGATTGGGCGAAGGGCGACCGGATCATCGAAATCGGCTGCGTCGAGCTGGTGAATCACATTCCCAGCGGCCAGACCTTTCATGTCTATATCAATCCGCAATGCCCGGTGCATCCCGATGCGATGCGCGTCCACGGCATCACCGATGAATTTTTGAAAGACAAGCCGGTTTTCGCCACCATTGCCGATGATTTTCTCGGCTTCATTGGCGATGCCACGCTGGTGATTCACAACGCATCCTTCGATATCGGATTCATCAACGCGGAAATTGGCCGGCTTGGCCACGCCGCCATCGCCATGACGCGGGTGGTGGATACGCTGGCGCTGGCAAGGCGCAAACATCCCGGCGCGGCCAACTCGCTGGATGCCCTGTGCGCGCGCTATGGCATCGACAATTCCCGGCGCACCCATCACGGCGCGCTGCTCGATTCCGAAATTCTGGCCGAGGTCTATGGTGAATTGATCGGCGGGCGGCAGGCCGCTTTTGGCCTTGCGCCAGTTATGAACGGCGAAACGGTCAGCAACAATGGAACTGTCACGTCCCTGCTGCGCCAGCGGCCGGAGCCCTTGCCGCCGCGTCTGACCGAACAGGAACAGCAGGCGCATGCCGCTTTCGTTGCAGGCCTCGGCAGTGATGCGCTGTGGAAGCAATTTATCCGCGAAGCCGGCGCAGCGGATTAACCGCGCCGCATCCGAAAAAGAAAAAGCCGGCGTTGCCGCCGGCTGTTTTATGGATACGGCGTATGCCGTTCAGTTCGTCATCTTGCCCTGGGCTTCCGCCTGCTGCGCTTCCAGCACACGCTGCTGGTAGAGCTGCACGAAATCAACCGGGTTGAGCAGGAAAGGCGGGAAGCCGCCATTCGACACCGCCTCCGCGACGATCTGCCGCGCGAAGGGGAAGAGCAGCCGCGGGCATTCGATCATCACTGCCGGATGCACATGCTCCTGCGGGATATTGTCGAGCCGGAAGATGCCGCAATAGGTCAGGTCAAACTGGAACAGCACGTTGCTGGTCTCGCCAGCGATGCCGTCGAGTTTCAGCTCCACCTCGAATTCCTGCTGCGACAGCGGGCGCGCATTGACATTGACCTGCACATTGATCGGCGGCGGGGCCGACTGCGGCTGCAGCGAGCGCGGCGCATTCGGATTTTCGAAGGACAGATCCTTCACATATTGCACCAGCGTGCTGATCTGCGGCATGGCCTGAGCTTCGCCAGCCGCCTCGTTCGCGCCATTCTCGGCCATATCCTGTCTCCGGAAAGGGGCCTCAAGCGCCTGAAGGCGCGGCCCGGATTGCGCGGGCGGGCTAACACACCTGCGCCAGCCGAACAACCGCACGGGCCTTGATGCAGTTTGCTGGGCCGGTCAGCGTCTTGACGGGCGGCTGTCCCGGCTTCAAACCGCTGCCAGCGATGGAGGTCTAGGCATGGCGCATGCGGCACAACAGGGCGGACGGGTCGTCACGGTGTTCGGCGGCTCCGGCTTCATCGGCCGGCATGTGGTGCGGGCGCTGGCCAAGCGCGGCTGGCGCGTGCGGGTCGCGGTCCGCAGGCCCGATCTTGCCGGCCACACCCAGCCCATGGGCGTCGTCGGGCAGGTCGTGCCGGTGCAGGCCAATGTCCGCTATCCCGAGTCCGTCGCGCGCGCGGTTGCCGGCGCCGATGCCGTCGTCAATCTCGTGGCGGTGCTGGCTGAATCCGGCAAGCAGACCTTCGATGCACTCCACGTGGAGGGTGCGGCGGCGATTGCCCGGGCCTGTGCCGAAGCCGGCATTGGCCGGGTCGTCCATGTCTCGGCCATTGGCGCCGACGCGCAGAGCGATTCCGCCTATGCCCGCACCAAGGCGGCAGGCGAGGCAGCGATGCGCCAGAGCATCCCCTCTGCTGTCATTCTCCGCCCCTCCATCGTGTTCGGCCCGGAGGACAAGTTCTTCAACCGGTTCGCTGGCATGGCCCGGTTTTCGCCAGTGTTGCCGGTGATCGGCGATGGCGAAACGAAATTCCAGCCCGTGTTCGTCGGCGATGTGGCGCAGGCCGTGGTCAAGGGCGTTGAGGGCGAACTGGGTGGCGGCCGGGTCTATGAACTGGGCGGGCCGGAGGCCAAGAGCTTCAAGGCGCTGATGCACTATGTGCTGGATGTCACAGGCCGCCGCCGGCTGGTCGCGCCGCTGCCGGTGCCGCTCGCCCGCATTCAGGCGACCGTGCTGGAGCGGTTGCCGGGCCAGCTCCTGACCAATGACCAGATCACCAGCCTGCAGTATGACAATGTCGTTTCGCAGGCCGCGATCAATGAGGGCCGCACGCTGGAAGGCATGGGCATTCGCCCGACGGCGATGGAAGCGGTGGTGCCGGGTTATCTCTGGCGCTTCCGCCGGATGGGCGAATTTCAGGCCAGCAAGTCGGCCTGAGCACCAAGTCGGCCTGAACATCAAGGCGGCCTGATCTTTCTTGCTGTCTGGGTTGTGAACGCATCGCCATTGCCGGCGTGCCATGAATTGGCGCTATAGTTTTCGCCATGCTGGATTGTCTGATCATCGGCGCCGGGCCTGCGGGCATCGCTGCCGCACACCGCCTCATCGCAGCCGGGCAGTCGGTGCGTCTGGTCGAGGCGCGTGATCGCGTCGGCGGCCGCGCCTTTACAGGCGAGGTGATGGGCGCGCGTATCGATCTCGGCGCGCACTGGTTTGAATTGCCGCAGCAACGCGCTGGTCGCCGCATCATGGCGGCGATGTCCGCCGGCATGCGCCGCACCACCGGCGGCGTGCGGTTGCACGGGCTGGCCAGCCGTGGCGAAGAAAACGCTTTCTGGAAACACTGGCGGCGCATCGAAGACGCGCTCTACGATTTCGATGATTATGGCAGGGATGAGTGCGTCGCCGCGCGGCTTGACCGGTATTGGCAGGGCCATGACCAGACTTGGCGGCCCACGCTTGATTTTCATCTTGCGCTGGAATGCGGCATGGCGCTGAATAAAATGAGCTGCCGCGATTATTTCCATCACGAGGAAACCGAATATTTTTTCATCGAGGGCGGTTATGGCGCGCTGCTGGCCGAGCGCGCCCGTGGCTTGCCTTTACTATTCAATAGCCCAGCGCGTGCCGTCGCCGATCACGATGACCGTTTGATTGTCACGGCAGGAGATACAGAGATTGAAACGCGCCGCGTCATCATGGCCGTGCCAGCGGCGGTGCTCGCATCGGGCGCAATTGATTTTTCGCCGGCCCTGCCGTCCGTGCTGACCGCTGCTTTGCAAGCCTTTGGCCGTGCCGCGTATGAGCGCGTCATCGTGCATTGGCCGCAGTCCCCGCTACATCGCGATGGCCATGATTGCCTGCATATCTTCAAAGGCGATTCCGTGATGAACACGGAAATTCTCGCCTGCATCGATGGCAGCGATTTTCATTATTGCGAACTGGGCGGCAACGCCGCCGCCGCAGCGGTCTGGTCGAACGGCTGGAAGCAGGATTTCGTGATGAATCTCCTGCGCGAAAAATTCGGCAGCGATGCGGCGAAGGCGGAGCCGGTGTTCGTCAGCGACTGGGGCAACGATCCCTATTCGCTTTGCTCATGGGCGAGCTGCCCGCCGGGTGCGCACGCCGCGCGCAATCTCATCCGCGATTTCCAGCACCCGCGCCTGCAATTCATCGGCGAATATTCTTCGCTCAGCCATTGGGGCACAGTCACCGGCGCGTGGCTGGAAGGCGTGCGCGTGGCGGAAAACATGATCACCGCGCAAACACTGGCCTGATCCTTTAGGGCGAGCGTCGCGCTATCCCGTCGCGGATAAAAACCCGCAGCGGCGTCGTGCCCGATGCGCTGCCGTCGGCAGAACGCCAGCGGCCATTGCTGCACAGAGTGCCACCCGCCATCTCCGCCGCGTCAAATTCCACACTGTTGCTGAAGCGCTGGCCATCAGGCAACCGCGCCACGAAGGGCGTCACGCACGTCTTGCCAACCACTTTTGGCGCATAGCCCTCAATCATCACGCCGCCGCCGCCGGTGGATGGAAAAGGGCCGTCGATGACAGGCCACTGTGAAAAATCCTCCTGCGCCAGTGCGGCGGGGGCATACAACAGGGCAGCAAGGACAATCGCAGCGCGCATCATCAGACTCCATGAGACAGTGTCATGGCTGATACACGCGCCCATGCCCAACGGATGCAACGCGCGCCGGTTTTTCAGCGCGCTTAAAGCATGCTCGCCAGCACCCGGTCCGGCGGGCGGTGTCCGTCCATGAAGGTGCGGATATTCACGATCACCTTCTCGCCCATCTCGACCCGGCCCTCGATGGTGGCCGAGCCCATATGCGGCAGCAGCACCACCTTGCCGGATTTGGCGAGTTTGAGCAGGCGCGGATTGACCGCCGGTTCGCTCTCGAACACGTCGAGTCCGGCGCCCGCCAGTTCGCCCGCCTCGATCATGCGCACCAGCGCGTTCTCGTCGATGATTTCACCGCGCGCGGTGTTGACGATGTAGGCGTCTTTTTTCAGCAGCTTCAGCCGCCGCGCTGACAGCAGGTGATAGGTACCGGGCGTGTGCGGGCAATTCACGGAAATGATGTCCATGCGCGCCAGCATCTGGTCGAGCGAATCCCAATAGGTCGCTTCCAGCGCCCGTTCCACGGTTTCCGGCGCGCGGCGGCGGTTGTGGTAATGGATGGACATGCCAAAGGCGCGGGCGCGTTCCGCCACAGCAGTGCCGATGCGGCCCAAGCCGATGATGCCGAGCCTTTTGCCGTGGATGCGGTGGCCCAGCATCCAGGTCGGCGACCAGCCGTTCCACTCCCCGTGCTCCAGCACCTCGAACCCTTCCGCCAGCCGGCGCGGCACGGCGAGAATGAGCGCCATGGTCATGTCGGCGGTGTCGCCGGTCAGCACGTTCGGTGTGTTGGTGACGGTGATGCCGCGCTGCTGCGCCGAAGCCACGTCGATATTGTCAAAGCCGTTGCCGAAATTGGCGATCAGCCGCAGGCGCGGCCCGGCCTGGCCGAGCATGGATGCATCAATTTTGTCGGTGACGGTTGGCACGATCACATCGGCGTTCTGCATCGCCGCAATCAGATCGGACGGAGACATGGGCTTGTCGTCGAGATTCAGCCGGGTGTCGAACAGCTCAGCCATGCGCGTCTCGATGATGTCCGGCAATTTGCGGGTCACGACGACCACCGGTTTTTGCCCCTTCGGCATGTTTCCTCTCCAACCCTGCCGCACTCTTTACGCGGCCTTAACAGCAATCACCACAAGACTGAGGGCAGCGCAGCATGCCCCTTTTTGTCTTCCTATCGGCGCGCCCGGAGAAAGACAACGCAAGCGCGCGCTGATCCATGGCTGCGGCAAGGCGGTGGATGTGTCATGTGTTTGCCTTGTTCGGGTTTGAAACCGATGCCGATGAAGCTCCGGTTCGATGCGGCCTCCCTCGTCACCCGCCGGTTTGCGGCCGGCCAGGTCAGAATGCTGGCTGTGGCCGGCCTGTTGCTGACCGGCGTTGCGGGTTCTGCGACCGCAGCGCAGGAAACCGGCAGCGCCACGGGCCTGCCCGTGCCACGCTATGTCAGCCTGAAGTCAGACCGGGTGAACCTGCGCGAAGGGCCGAGCAAGGATCATCGCACGACCTGGGTGTTCCAGCGGGCGGGCATGCCGGTCGAGATCATCGCCGAATTCGAGATTTGGCGGCGCATCCGCGATTCCGAAGGGACGGAGGGCTGGGTGCTGCACTCGCTTCTGTCCGGGCGTCGCACCGGTGTTGTGACGGCGCGGGTCAAGACCGATGTGATTCCATTGCGTGAAAAGCCGGCGGAAGCGTCAGGCGTCGTCGCGCAGCTCCAGACCGGGGTGGTGGGCAGTGTCAAGGCGTGCAACGGCCAATGGTGCCGTTTCTACGGGCAGGGTTTTGATGGCTGGATTCCGCAGGAGCGGCTTTGGGGTGTCTATCCGGCGGAGCGGTTGGACTGATGAAACCCTGACCGCATCTCGCGGCACGGGCTGGACAAAAAAGCCGCCCCTCGGGGCGGCCTTTTCATTTTGTAAGGTATTCAGATGCGGGCGGAACCGGTGACACGGTTTGCCGGCTTCGCATCACTGGTTTTCGGCTTGCC
>JBOFFO010000059.1:0-4343 GCA_051648665.1 Beijerinckiaceae bacterium
CCGTTGGGTTCAACGCTGATATCGGTTCCTGTTTGCGCGATGATGTCGAGGGCAGCCTGAAGCAATCCAGGTTGCGCGCCCTGCAACAGCACATCGCCGCCGGTCATCGCCACCGCCATCGCATAGGTGCCGGTCTCGATGCGGTCCGGCACCACCGCATGACGCGCGCCGGACAGGCGCGTCACGCCTTCGACCACGATTGTGTCGGTGCCTGCGCCGGAAATATTGGCGCCCATTTTCGACAGCAGCGCCGCGACATCGACAATTTCCGGCTCGCGTGCCGCGTTCTTGATCACCGTCGTGCCGCGCGCCAGCACAGCAGCCATCAGCGCGGTGTGTGTCCCGCCGACCGTGACTTTCGGAAAATCGATTGTGCCGCCAACCAGCCCGTCCTTCGTGCTGGCCAGCACATAGCCATTCTCGATTTCGATTTTCGTGCCCAGCTTTTCCAGCGCCATCAGATACCAGTCCACCGGCCGTGTGCCGATGGCGCAGCCGCCGGGCAGCGAGACTTTGGCCTGTCCCATGCGCCCCAGAAGCGGTCCGATGACCCAGAAGCTGGCGCGCATGCGCGACACAAGTTCATAGGGCGCGGTCGTATCGACGATTTGCCGGGCCGAGAGCTGGATGGTCTGGCCCGTTTCAGTCTGCTGGCCGACGCGCTTGCCAGAAATGGAATGATCAACGCCGTGATTGCCGAGAATGCGCAGCAACTGCATCACATCCGTCAGGCGCGGCACATTGTCGAGAATGACCGTGTCATCCGTCAGCAGCGCCAGCGTCATCAGCGGCAGGGCGGCATTCTTCGCGCCCGAAATCGGGATGGTGCCGGTCAGCGGTTTACCGCCGACAATGCGGATGCGGTCCATAACGGAAAATCTTTCACAGGCGGGTTAAGCGGGCAGGCGCAGGGATTGGGTTGCGGCGAACAATCGAACAGTCGCGCATGCCCATGCCCGCCGGGCGCGGTGAAATCAAGGCTTGCGCGCTACAGGTAAATGATCGGGTGGCGCTTGCTCGCCATTCTCGCTGGCGGTGCGGCCACGCGCCTGCGCCTTGCGCCGCTTCAGATTGTCGCGGAGGGCGGCGGCAAGGCGGGCCTCCCGGGCCTGCTGCTGGGGGGACTTTGGCGTTTGATTCATGGGAAAAGCATGCCAATCGCCAGCCCATTGCGCCAGTGCCCGGCCCGACCTTTGGCCAAAAGTTGCACTCCATCTGCGCCCGCGCACACGGCGGAATTGATCTATGCAATGGACTCCGGTCCCCCGCACATGCGAAATCGTCTAAAGTGCAGGTGGTCTTGGACCGCGAAAGAGGGGAGGCCGCCCGAAGGCGGTCAGGCACAATGGCGGATGTTTCACGCCCGGCGGATCGGTCCACCGACTATCGGCGAATCTTCGCGGACTCGCTTGCGGGACTGCGTGCGGATGGGCGCTACCGCACCTTCAACACCCTGCAACGCGAATCGGACCGTTACCCCCGCGCCCAATGGCATGGCGAGAGTGGGCAGCGTGACATCATCATCTGGTGTTCTAACGACTATCTCGGTATGGGCCGCCACCCGGAGGTCATCCGGGCGCTGACTGAGACAGCGCAAAGCTGCGGCGTTGGCGCGGGCGGCACCCGCAACATCGCAGGCACGAGCGCGGCCATCGTCGCGCTGGAGTGCGAATTGGCCGATCTTCATGGCAAGGAAGCGGCGCTGGTTTTCACCTCCGGCTATGTCTCCAATCAGGCCGGAATTGCCACGATTGCGCAGCTGCTGCCGGATTGCCTCGTGCTGTCGGACGCCGGCAACCATAACTCCATGATCGCTGGTGTGCGCGGCTCCGGCTGCCAGCGCGCTGTCTTCCGGCACAATGACCTCGACCATCTTGAATCCCTGCTGGCGGCGGAGCCGCTGGCGCGGCCCAAGCTCATCGTGTTCGAGAGCGTTTATTCCATGGATGGCGATGTCGGGCCGATCCGCGAGATTTGTGCATTGGCCCGCCTCTATGGCGCGATGACCTATATCGACGAGGTCCATGCGGTCGGCCTTTATGGCGAACGTGGTGGCGGTCTGGCGCAGGAAATCGGCTGCATGGCCGAACTCGACGTGATCGAAGGCACGCTCGGCAAGGCGTTCGGCTGCCTCGGCGGCTACATCGCTGGCGACGCCGTGATCATCGACGCCGTGCGCAGCCATGCCCACGGCTTCATCTTCACCACCGCCTTGCCGCCGCCTGTCGCCGCTGCGGCGGCGGAATCAGTCAGGCTCCTGAAGGGGCAGCATGGTGGGTCAGCCCGCGCCGGCCAGCGGGCCATGGTGGCGCGCACCAAGCAAGCGCTGGAAGCGGCGGGCATCCCCATGATGGAGACGCCGACACATATCGTGCCGGTGATGGTTGGTGACCCCAAAGCCTGTAAGGCCCTGTCCGACCGGCTGCTGGACAGGCATGGCATCTATGTCCAGCCGATCAACTACCCCACCGTGCCGCGTGGCACGGAGCGCCTCCGGATCACGCCATCGCCGTTCCATGACGAGGCGATGATTGCCCAGCTGCGTGATGCGCTGGTTGAGAGCTTTAACGCGCTCGGCCTGCCGCTCCTGCCGGCGGCGCGGCTGGCGGCGGAATAGCGCGCCACAATTCCCTGCAAAATGCCGCGATGCGGTTGCGCCGGGCAGGGGCCTATGGCAATGGTCCGCCCGCTTCGGGTCTTTGCCATATCTTCAGTTTTGGCTGGCAAGAGGCTTAAAGCGCCAGGGTGCCGCCACAGGGCCGCACCATCAGGCTTCGCTGCGGTAGCTCAGTGGTAGAGCACTCCATTGGTAATGGAGAGGTCGAGAGTTCAATCCTCTCTCGCAGCACCATTTCTCGCAGCCCTGACCGTGAAGGACCGCCCATGCTCCGCCAGCGCATCACCGACGGCTTGAAGGAAGCAATGAAGGCCGGGGACAAGGCGCGCCTTGGCGCGATCCGGCTGATGCAGTCGGAGATCAAGAACAAGGATGTGGAGGCGCGCGGCGCGGGCAAGGAACAGGCGAGCGAGGAGGATATTCTCGGCCTGCTCCAGAAAATGACCAAGCAGCGGCAGGAATCCCTCGCAATCTATGACAAGGCCGGGCGCGCCGATCTCGCGGCCGTCGAGCGCAGTGAGCTGGAGGTCATCGCCTCCTTCATGCCCAAGCAGATGACGGATGCCGAGGTTACGGATGCCATCAAGGCCGCCATCGCCGAAACTGGCGCGGCAGGCATGAAGGATATGGGCAAAGTCATCGCCGTGCTGCGCGGCAAGTTCGCCGGCCAGATGGATTTCGGCAAGGCCAGCGGTCTGGTGAAGGCGGCGCTCAGCGGCTGAGCCACCAGCGGCGCAACGCCACGAGCGTCCAGATCGCTTCCACAACACCGAACGGCCAGGCCCCTTGCAGGAAGCCGTAGGCGGAGCCGAGCGCGCAGAACATGGCAAACAGCAGGATGAACCACGCGCTGTGCTGTTCCAACGCGTAGGCAACGAGCATTCCCGTCACCGCGAACAGGCCAAAGGCTGTCAGGCCATCCATCAAATCCTCCAGCAAAAAAGCCGCCCGTGAGGGCGGCTTTTCAGTGCTGCATGGTGCAGGACGTTACGCGGCCTTTTCGGCCTTGTCCTTCGGAGCTGTTTTCTTGGCGATCTCTTTCTTGATCGCCAGCGCGGACTTCGAAAGCTCGTCATTCTTCGCCTTGGCGAGGAAAGCGTCGAGGCCGCCACGATGCTCGACCGAACGCAGGGCGTTGGCCGACACGCGCAGGCGCACCGGTCGCTTCAGCGTTTCCGACTGGAGCGTGACATTGATCAGGTTGGCGACGAAGGTGTGCTTCGTCTTGATATTGGAATGGCTGACGCGGTTACCGGTCTGGTTGCCTTTGCCGGTCAGTTCGCAGCGGCGGGACATGGGAGTGTTCCTTGAAGCATGAGGGCCATGACCGGACGCGCGCGAAGGGCGCTGGCGGACGGCATAGCCAATTCCGATGGAAGTCGCGGGCTTATGGGGGAAACGGCAGGAAGCGTCAAGGCGTCTTGCGCGATTGCCGGTCAATGACCGGGGTATTGCTTGAGAACCACGACACCCTGAGCCGCTCCGGGCCAGAGCGTGACGACATAGCTGTCCTCGCCGTCCAGCCCATCTGCACTCAGGCTCCCCAGTCGCGCATGATGCACCCGCAGGCGATAGGAGCCTTCGGCCAGCGGTATATGAGGTGCCGTTGCCATGATGTGCGACAAGCCCGCCAAGACCAGATGCCCTGTCTCGATCATCAGGTCGCATTCCATCACATGGTCCCATGCAGCCAGATTCTCGGAAGGCGGGGCTGCGGCAACCAACT
>JBOFFO010000060.1:0-10891 GCA_051648665.1 Beijerinckiaceae bacterium
CACGATACCAGCAGGGATGCGGCGAAACGAATGCGCATGGTCGTCTCCGGTGAGTCGGCTCCCAGTCATGCCACCGGCACTGTTAGCAAACAATAACCGGCACAGCGGAGGCCGCTTCAGGCCGCCATCAGCCGCCACCACCGGCATGCTTGCGCACCCGCCGTCCATTGACCAGCGCGACGACGGCGCCGCGCAGGGTCCGCACATCCTGCTCGGACATCGCCAGCCTGTGCAGAATATTGCGGAAATTCCGCTGCATCAGCGGTTTCTTGTGATCTGGCACAAAGAATCCGGCCTGATCGAGTTCGCTTTCGATAAAATCGAAAAACGAATGCACCATCTCCCGTGGCGCTGCCGGCCCCTGTTCCTTGGCGCCAAAGGCCGGCCCGCCGCCCTGCGCGATGGAAAACCATTCGTACGCCACCAGCAGCACCGCCTGCGACACATTCAGCGACGCAAAGGCCGGATCGACCGGAAAGGTGAGAATCCCGTCGCACAGAGAAATATCATCATTCTCGAGACCGGTGCGCTCCGGCCCGAACAGAATGGCCGTGCGATGACCTGCGCCAGCGGCGGCACACTCGGCCATCGCGATCCGTGGCGTCTCCACGCGCTTCCCCTGCCCGCGTGCCCGCGCTGTTGTGGCCCACACACCATGGCAATCGGCGACGGCCGCGCGCACACTGTCGAAAACCTGTGCAGCGTTCAGAATGTGGGTGGCCCCCGCTGCGGTTTCTTCCGCCTTCGGATTGGGCCACCCATCCCGTGGCGCCACGATCCGCAGTGCACCCAGCCCGAAATTCGCCATTGCCCGCGCGGCCATCCCGATATTCTCGCCCATTTGCGGGCGGACCAGCACAATGACCGGCGGCAGAGCATTCATCGCCCCTTCAGACACTGTTTGACCTCATGAACTGCACCGTTGCATGCGGCCAGAAAATCCGGCACGCCCGAACTGGCCGCACTTTCCCGCAGTTGTGGGGGGCATGCGCGACCGAAAAAATGCGTCTAGCAGGACGCAGGACACCCGTCACGGACTGGCCCGCGCCAGTTTCCAAGGCAGGGGCGACAGGAGGAGCTGGAGGGCTGGCATGGACACTGAAGCGCACGCGCCGGCGCGGCTGACGCCGTTCGCCCAGCAGGCCCAGCGCGATGTGGCCATGAAATTCTTGCGCGCATCATCCGTGTTCTGGCGCGATGCCCATGCCAAACGCGCCTGGTTGTTCACGGTTGGCCTTTTCTTCAGCCTGCTGGCGGTTCTGGCTGTCGATCTGTCGATCAACCGCTGGCACAGCTACATGTTCAACGCGCTGGAAAAGCGCGACGGCGATCGCGCTTTGACCGCCATCGGCCTGTTGCCCGTGCTGGTGTTCTTTGGCGCTGCCGCCGGTGTATGTGTTGTGCTCACCCGCGAACGGCTTCAGGCCCGCTGGCGCGAATCCTTCAGCCGCCTGCTGATCAATCTCTGGATCGGCGGCAACACCTTCCGGCGCATCCAGCAGGAAGACTACGAACCGGCCAATCCCGAATACCGCATCGCCGATGATGTGCGCATGGCGCTGGATCCCCTCGTCGATTTCGCCATTGGCCTGTTTTCCGCCATTCTCGGCGCCGCAGCCTTTATCGGCATTCTCTGGAGTGTTGGCGGCGCGATGCGCGTCAGTATCGGAGGCACAACATTATCCATCCCCGGATTCATGGCTCTTGCTGCGGTCATTTACGGCATCGCGATGTCAGCCCTCGCCCTCTGGATTGGACGCCCGCTGGTCGTCGCTGTTGCCAACCGCAATGATGCGGAAGCGGGTTTGCGTTTTGAACTGACGCGCACCCGCGAACATGCCGCGCGCCTTGCGGAAGCGGGCCGAGGCGAAGAAAAGCGCACCACAGCGCAAACCGTGTATGACAATGTGGTGGCGCGGTGGCTCGCCATGATCCGCATTCATGGCCGGCTGACATGGATCACCAATGGCTCCGGCGTACTGGTGCCGCTGTTGCCACTGGCGCTAGCGACGCCAAAATATCTTGCCGGGGATCTCTCGCTTGGCGATCTTGCCAGCCTCGCCGCCGCGTTTGTGAAGGTTCAGTCCGCGATCACATGGCTGGCCGACAATTTCCGCTTCGTGGCGCAATGGTATGCATCAGCCGGCCGTGTCGTTGAGTTGCTCGATGCGTTCGCAGCGGTCGATGCCGGAGCAGCGGAACTTGAAAATGCTGCCGATTCCCAGCCCACGCCTGCTGTGCCTGCCCAAGTGTGATCGCGCACTGTCTAGAAAGATGAAAGCCTGTTTCCTCTTCGGTTATTATGGATGATAAATCAGGGGTCAGCCGTGGCGCGGGATTTTAAATTCAGAATTGCGCGCAGAATGCTCCAGACCGCCGGATTGCTCGCTATGGTGACAGTGCCTGTAGCAGCACAGCCAGCGGCCAGCGATAACAAGGCTGGCCTGCGCGATGTGTTTGCGCGGATGGATACCGCCGGCGACGCGCTCTATCGCGCCTGCCCGGCAGATGTGCACCGGAAATCGGCGGGACCGACCGCAGCCATTTTTGCCAGCCAGAGCTTTTGTACGGCCAATCCTGCCGCCTGCTACGAAGCCTGCATCCAGCTCAACAGCCACGAACATTGTTTTAACCTCGCCCGCGTCATTCAGGATGCGGACGATGCTCCGCAACGCTATGCGCAAATGCTCTTCACCGCAGCCTGCGCGGCGGGAAAGGGTTCTGGCTGCACCAACCGCGCCGCCGGCATGCGCAATGGCCGCTATGAGGATGACCCCTTCAACGCCGATGCGACAAAGGCTGTCTGCATGCGCCGGAGTTTTACGATTGCCTGCGCCGCGCCCGATGCTTGGGGCTGCGCCATGCTGGGCCAGGCCTGGCAGAATGGCGAAGGCGGCCCCAAAAGCCGCGCAAAGGCGCGCGTCGCCTACAGCAAAGCCTGCGCCATCGATCCGAACTTTGCCGCCTGCGATTTCGCGCGCGGCAAGCGGCGGGCCTTGCAACGCTAAATGGTGCCTGGGCTCGCAGGACAGCTTCCGCCTAAAGACATGGCCCGCATCGGGTAAGCGGCCCGTGGGCTTCAGGCTGCGGCACTGCGCGTCGCCGCCCCTCGCCCCGACACCAGCCAGAAAAATTGCATAAGAACAAAAAAAGAACTTGCGAACGAGAACAAAGGCGGTACACTGAATTCACAGGCCGCGTTGAGATTGCTGAACCCGCGTGCCACTAAGGAGCATATCATGTCCCAGTCCGCTCTCCGGCTCGTCGAAGGTTCGTCCATGGATAAAACGAAGGCGCTTGAGGCTGCTCTGTCCCAGATCGAGCGGTCATTCGGCAAAGGCTCGATCATGCGGTTGGGCAAGAATCAGCAGGCCGTCGAGATTGAAACGATCCCGACCGGGTCACTGGGCCTTGATATTGCGCTGGGCGTTGGCGGACTTCCCCGCGGCCGGGTCATCGAGATTTTCGGACCGGAATCGTCGGGCAAGACCACGCTCGCCCTGCACACCATTGCGGAAGCGCAGAAGCGTGGTGGCGTCTGCGCCTTTGTCGATGCCGAGCATGCGCTTGACCCGGTCTATGCCCGCAAGCTCGGTGTGAAGCTGGATGATCTGCTGATTTCGCAGCCTGATACGGGCGAACAGGCGCTGGAAATTACCGACACGCTGGTCCGCTCCGGCGCGGTTGACGTGCTGGTGATCGATTCGGTTGCCGCTCTGGTGCCGCGCTCGGAAATCGAGGGTGAAATGGGTGAAATGCAGCCGGGCTTGCAGGCCCGCCTGATGAGTCAGGCCCTGCGCAAGCTCACGGCCTCGATTTCGCGCTCCAACACGATGGTCATTTTCATCAACCAGATCCGCATGAAGATCGGCGTGATGTATGGCAGCCCGGAGACGACGACCGGCGGCAACGCCCTTAAATTCTATGCCTCCGTCCGCCTCGATATCCGCCGCATTGGCTCGATCAAGGAGCGCGAGGATGTGGTCGGGAACACGACGCGCGTGAAGGTGGTCAAGAACAAGGTGGCCCCGCCCTTCAAGCAGGTTGAATTCGACATCATGTATGGCGAAGGCGTGTCCAAGTTCGGCGAGCTCGTCGATCTGGGCGTCAAGGCCGGCATTGTGGAGAAGTCGGGTGCCTGGTTCTCCTATGACAGCCAGCGGCTGGGCCAGGGCCGTGAGAATGCCAAACAGTTCTTGCGCGACCATCCCGAAGCGGCTGGCCGGATCGAAGCTGCGATCCGTCAGAATGCCGGGCTGCTGGCCGACAAGATTCTCGACAAGGCGGACCCGTCAGAAGGCGACCTCGACGACTGATCTACACAGGAATTGGACCCTTTGTGATTTGCCCTCCCGAAGGTCCATGTCAGGAAGCCGGTGCGCCCGCCACGCACCGGCTTCTGCGCTTTTGGAGGCGCATCAGGGTGTAAACCCGCCGCCGCCAGCCGCACTTTTCTGGACAGCGCCCGCCAGCCCCAATAGAACGGCACCCGGTCTGTGTATTGTGAGCTGAGGGCTTCCCCGCATGAGCGGCGTCAACGAGATTCGTTCCACTTTCCTCGATTTCTTTGGCAAGAACGGCCACGAGATCGTGCCGTCTTCGCCGCTCGTGCCGCGCAATGACCCGACCCTGATGTTCACCAATTCCGGGATGGTGCAGTTCAAGAACGTCTTTACCGGCGTCGAGAAGCGGCCCTACAGCCGCGCCACCACCGCCCAAAAAAGTGTTCGCGCCGGCGGCAAGCACAACGACCTCGACAATGTCGGCTATACCGCGCGCCACCACACCTTCTTCGAGATGCTCGGCAACTTCTCGTTCGGGGACTATTTCAAGGATCGCGCTATCGAACTGGCATGGACTTTGGTGACGCAGGAATTCGCCCTGCCCAAGGACAAGCTGACCGTCACCGTGTTTTCAGAAGATGACGAGGCGCACGGTCTCTGGAAAAAAATCGCTGGCCTGCCGGACTCCCGCATCATCCGCATTCCAACGTCGGACAATTTCTGGCGCATGGGCGATGTCGGCCCCTGCGGCCCCTGCTCCGAAATTTTCTACGATCACGGCGAACATATCCCCGGCGGTCCACCCGGCTCGGCTGATCAGGACGGCGACCGCTTCATTGAGATATGGAACCTCGTTTTCATGCAGTTCGAGGAACAGGCTGGCGGTGTGCGCACGGCGCTGCCGCGCCCCTCGATCGATACAGGCATGGGCCTTGAGCGCATTGCCGCGGTGTTGCAGGGCACCCACGACAATTATGAAATCGACCTGTTCCGCGCGCTCATCCGCGCCGTCGCGGATGCGACGGGCGTTGATCCCGACGGCGCGCACCGGGCGAGCCACCGCGTCATTGCCGACCATCTGCGCTGTGCATCGTTCCTGATTGCCGATGGCGTGCTGCCGTCGAACGAGGGGCGCGGTTATGTGCTGCGCCGAATCATGCGCCGTGGCATGCGCCACGCCCAGTTGCTTGGCGCAAAGGAGCCGTTGCTCTGGAAATTGTTGCCGACACTGGTCCGCGAGATGGGTCAGGCCTATCCGGAGCTTGTGCGCGCCGAAGCGCTGATTTCGGAGACGCTGAAACTGGAGGAATCCCGTTTCCGCACCACGCTGTCCCGTGGCCTGTTGATCCTCGATGAGGAAACGCGCACGCTGGTACCCGGCGCCGCGCTCTCCGGCGAAACCGCCTTCACGCTTTATGACACTTACGGCTTCCCGCTCGATCTGACGCAGGATGCATTGCGGGCACGCAGCATCAGCGTCGATGTCGCCGGATTCGAAACAGCGATGCAGCGCCAGCGTGAAAAAGCGCGCGCGGCGTGGGCAGGATCAGGAGAAGCTGCGACCGAGACAATCTGGTTTGGCCTGCGCGACAAAGTCGGCGCGACAGAATTCCTTGGCTACGATACCGAACAGGCGGAAGGCGTGATCACCGCGATCATTGTAGATGGCAAGGAGGCCACCACCCTGAGCTCCGGGCAAAAAGGCCAGATCATTCTCAACCAGACACCGTTTTATGCGGAGTCGGGCGGCCAGCAAGGAGATCAGGGCCGCATGAGCCATGATGCGGCGAGCGCGTCGGTCAGCGACACCGTCAAGCGCGCCGGCGATGTGTTCGTCCATCAGGTCAGTGTCGAGAAAGGCACGCTCAAGGCTGGCGATGCCGTCCAGCTCGTGGTTGATCATTCCCGCCGCAGCGCCATCCGCCGTAATCATTCGGCCACCCATCTTCTGCATGAAGCGCTGCGGCAGGTGCTCGGTGATCACGTGGCGCAAAAAGGCTCGCTCGTTGCGCCCGACCGGCTCCGGTTTGATTTTTCTCATCCCAAGCCCATCGCAGATATTGAGCTGGCGCAGGTGGAAGCGATTGCCAACCGCGTGGTTTTGCAGAACGAACCGATCGTGACTCGGCTGATGGGCGTCGAAGAAGCGATTGAGACCGGCGCGCGCGCCCTGTTCGGCGAAAAATATGGCGACGAGGTGCGTGTCGTCACCATGGGCACCAATCGGGACGGCGATCGTGCCAGCAAACCCTTCTCGGTGGAGCTGTGCGGTGGCACCCATGCGCGCGCCACCGGCGACATCGGGCTGGTGACGATTGTTAGCGAAGGCGCAGTTGCGGCTGGCGTGCGCCGCGTCGAAGCCATGTCCGGCGATGCTGCACGCGCTTATCTGGCCGCGGAATCGCGCCGCCTACAAGAAGCGGCAAGCCTGTTGAAAGTTGCGCCGCAGGATGTGCCGGCCCGCCTTGGCATTGTGCTCGACGAACGCAAGAAGCTGGAGCGCGAATTGGCTGATGCACGCCGTCAGTTGGCCATGGGCGGCGGAAGCAATGCCAGCGCCAATGATGTGCAGGATATCGGCGGCATCAAGTTTTTCCGGCGTGCCGTGCAAATCGACATGAAGGATCTCAAGGCGCTGGTTGATGAGGCGAAGGCGAAGATCGGGTCCGGCGTCGTCGCGATTGCGAGCACAACAGCCGACGGCAAAGGTGGAATCGTTGTTGGCGTTACAGCCGATCTGGTGGAACGATTTGACGCCGTCGCGCTGGTGCGCGCTGGGGCAGAAGCGCTGGGCGGCAAGGGCGGCGGCGGGCGGCGGGATATGGCGCAGGCTGGCGGGCCGGATGGCGCGAACGCCGAAGCGGCATTGGCACGCATTGCTGCAGCGATTGCAGGATAATCATGACGCAGGCCGCAGGCCCTGATGATGGCGGCGGCCCGGTCAAACCCGCCGCAGCTGTGTCTTCGCCACAGGCGCGGACATCACCCAAGCCGTCCTTTCGTCATCAGGTCTATCAATGGCTTGATGATGGCTCATCTGCGCCCGTTGCCTTTTTTATTCATCGCTTGCTGATTGTGCTGGTCTTCGCCAGCGTGACCGCTGTCGTGCTGGAAACGGTGCCGCATCTCAATGCGCGGTTTGGCCGCCTGTTTGATCTGATCGAATTTTTCGCAATTGGCGTTTTCACGGTCGAATATGCAGCCCGACTGTGGTCTGCCCCTGAGCACAAGCCCTATGCCGATCTGCCGGAATGGAAGGCGCGCTGGCATTTCGTGCGCACGCCGCTTGCCGTCATCGATCTGATGGCGGTGTTGCCATTTTATGCGTCTGTCGTTTCCGGGGAAGGCTTGCGGTTTCTGCTGGTGTTGCGCTTTTTGCGCTTTTTCAAACTCGCTCGCTATTCACCGGGCATGCAAAGCCTTGCGCGGGCGGTTTACAGCGAGCGGCATGCGCTGCTCGCTTGCGTGTTTATTGTTTGCGGCCTTGTGCTGGTGTCAGGCGCCACGATGTACATGGTCGAAGGCAAGGAGCAGCCTGACAAGCTCGGCACCATTCCCGATGGCATGTATTGGGCGATCATCACGCTCACCACAGTCGGCTATGGCGATGTGGTGCCGATCACCGCACTGGGGCGTATTGTAGCATCGATCACTGCCCTGTTCGGTCTGGCGATGGTTGCGCTGCCGGTGGCGATTATCGCCAATGCCTTTTCCCGCGAAATCGGCAAGCATGATTTTGTTGTGACATGGAGCATGGTGGCCCGCGTGCCGCTTTTCGCCAATTTGAAAGCCGCCGACATTGCCGAGTTGATGCGTTATCTGCAGTCCCAATCCTATGAGCCGGACGAGGTCATTGTCAGGCGGGGCGATCCTGCCCATGCGATGTATTTTATTTCATCGGGCGAAGTGGCGATTGATTTGCCCGACCAGTGCGTGACGCTGTCTGAAGGGCATTTCTTCGGCGAAATCGCTGCGCTGCGCAGAACAAGGCGGACGGCGACCGTGCGCGCCAGATCCCGCACGCGATTGCTGGTTCTCGATGTGGCGGATTTGCGCAGCCTGATGGACCAGAAGCCGGCTCTGGCCGACAGCATCACCAGCATAGCCAGGGAGCGGCTGGGGCGGGAGTTGCTCGAAAGTGATGGCGATCTCATCAGCGAAGAATTGTCTGACGCATCGCCGCAAACAGACCCTGACCCGGATGTTTCAAAGCATCCCAAAGTGTGAACTGGTTCAGCATGCCAATGCGAGCGGCGGCATAGAAAATTCCGGTATGATCAGCGATGAAATGGGCTGACCAAAGAAAAAGGGCGCGATAAACGCGCCCCTTTATCGCGATATGACCCGCCTTGTTCAGGCAGCCATCGCCTTTTTCAGGTTTTCATCGATCTTGTCGAGGAAGCCTGTCGTCGAAAGCCACTTCTGGTCAGCCCCCACGAGCAGCGCCAGATCCTTGGTCATGTAGCCGGACTCGACCGTATCGATGCACACCTTTTCCAGCGTGTCGGCGAAGCGCTTGAGGTCAGGATTGTTGTCGAGCTTGGCGCGATGCGCCAGACCACGCGTCCAGGCAAAAATCGATGCGATGGAATTCGTCGAGGTCTCCTTGCCCTTCTGGTGCTCGCGATAATGGCGCGTCACCGTGCCGTGCGCTGCCTCGGCTTCAACGGTCTTGCCGTCCGGCGTCATCAGCACCGAGGTCATCAGGCCGAGCGAACCGAACCCTTGCGCCACGGTGTCGGACTGCACGTCACCGTCATAGTTCTTGCAGGCCCAGACATAGGCGCCGGACCATTTCAGGGCGGACGCGACCATGTCGTCGATCAGGCGATGCTCGTAAATGATCCCGGCCTTGTCGAAGTCAGCCTTGAACTCCTTCTGATAGACCTCTTCGAAGATGTCCTTGAAGCGGCCATCATAGGTCTTGAGAATGGTGTTCTTGGTCGAGAGATAGACTGGATACTTGCGCATCAGGCCGTAGCTCATCGAGGCGCGGGCGAAGTCGCGGATGGAATCGTCGAGATTGTACATCGCCATCGCAACGCCAGCGTCCGGAGCCTTGAACACCTCACGCTCGATCACTGTGCCATCTTCGCCGACGAACTTGATTGTCAGCGTGCCCTTGCCCGGAAACTTGAAATCGGTGGCGCGATACTGATCGCCGAAGGCATGGCGGCCCACGACAATCGGCTGCGTCCAACCCGGCACCAGCCGCGGCACATTCTTGCAGATGATCGGCTCACGGAAGATCGTGCCGCCAAGGATGTTGCGGATGGTGCCATTCGGCGACTTCCACATATCCTTGAGATTGAATTCCTTCACGCGCCCTTCGTCCGGCGTGATGGTCGCGCACTTCACGGCGACGCCATGCTTCTTGGTGGCGTTCGCCGCGTCGATGGTCACCTGATCATTCGTCGCGTCGCGATGTTCGACGCCCAGATCGTAATATTCAAGGTTCACGTCGAGATAGGGATGGATCAGCTTGTCCTTGATGAACTGCCAGATGATGCGGGTCATCTCATCCCCGTCCATCTCGACAACCGTACCGGTGACCTTGATCTTTTTCATTGGATACTGCCTTGCGCCGTGAACAGGAGCACGGGCCTTGCGCAAAGGCCGCCGTCTCCGGCCCGCCTGTTAGCGCAGGTGTGCGGCAGTGAAAAGCACAGCTTTAGAAGAATAAACGGGCAGCGGGCGCTCGCCATAGACACAGCTGACGCGCTCAAGGCAGGCAGGCCCGGCCTAGCCCTGAATCGACTTCTTCACGATTTCAGCCAAGTCCTTGAGATTGAAAGGCTTTGAGATGAACCCGAACTGCTGGTTAGGATCAAGGCTCTTTTCAAAGGCATCTTCGGCATGGCCAGACATGAAGATGAACCGCGCATCCGGCCGGAGGGTGCGCAACTCGCGCGCCATGCTGGGGCCATCCATTTCGGGCATGACCACATCCGACAGCACGAGATCGATCGGCCCGGCATGGCTCTGGGCCACCTCAAGCCCATGCGCGCCATTGGTAGCGACCAGCACGGTATAGCCCCGCTGCGTCAGCGCCCGTTCGGCAAACCGGCGCACCGCTTCCTCGTCTTCCACCAGCAAAATGGTGCCCTGCCCGGTCAGGTCAGCCGGCTTTGGCTTGGTAGGCTCGGCTGCCTGCGCCGCATCCTGCTCATCCTCCATCGGCTCCGCCTTTGGCAGATAGATACGGAAGGTAGTGCCCCGACCGACTTCGGAATCGCAGTATATGAAGCCGCCCGTCTGCTTGATGATGCCGTAAACTGTGGAGAGACCAAGGCCGGTGCCCTTTCCAACCTCCTTGGTCGTGAAAAATGGGTCGAAAATCTTCTCCAGCACCTCCGGCGGAATACCGGTGCCGGTATCGGTCACATCGAGCATCACATAGTCACCGGCGGGCATGCCCGGCGTGTTGGCCGCGACAGCATCCTGAACCGCAACATTACCGGTGCGGATCGCCAGCTTGCCGCCATTCGGCATCGCATCCCGTGCATTGACGGCGAGGTTCACCACCACCTGCTCGAACTGATTCACATCCGCCTTCACTGGCCACAGGTCGCGGCCGTGGCGAATATCAAGTTCGACCCGCTCGCCGA
>JBOFFO010000061.1:0-6342 GCA_051648665.1 Beijerinckiaceae bacterium
GGACAAGCCGCTGACAGCCGCCGCCAGTCCGGTCGCCATGACGACGAGGAGACAGGCCGCCATGAACAGGTCCTGGCTGTGGCTGCGGGCGACATGCCGGAACAGCGGGCGCAGCACAATGCGGCCTGCCGCAACGATCACGGCCACCGCGAGCACCGCCTGCACCAGCGCGAGCAGCAGATCGATGCCCAACCCGCCACCCGGCCGGGCGACCAGCGTCACAAACAGCACCAGCGGAATGACCGCAAGATCCTGCATCAGCAGCACGGCGAAGCTCAGGCGCCCGCCGGCGCTGGCAAGCCGCTTCTCGCGGGCGAGAACCTCAACGACGATCGCGGTCGATGACAGGCTCAGCGCTGCCGCCACCACAACCGCCGGGCCGGCCCCATAGCCGACCAGCCAGAACAACGCCGACAGCAGGCCCGTCGAGATCAGGACTTGCGCCAGACCAAGACCGAAGACGAGCCGGCGCATCGTCTTCAAGCGCTCGAAAGACAGCTCCAGCCCGATCATGAAGAGGAGAAACACGACCCCGAGATCGCCGATACGGCTGATGCCGGCACGATCCTCAGGGACGAAGGTTCGCAGGGCTGGCAAGTGGGCGGCGATCTTGCCGGCAACCGAAGGGCCGAGCAGCAGGCCAACGACCAGAAATCCGAAAACCGGGCTGATGCGGAAGCGCAGGAATGCCGGAATGACAACAGCGGCAGCGCCGAGAAAGAGCAACGCATCCTTGTAAAGGGCAGGTTCAGCGACAGCGGCCATACCCTGTCTTGCCTGTCCGCCGCGCTATGGGCAACCCGTTCAACTTGTTCTTTGCCCGATCCCTGCTTATCTGACTGGAGGTATCGAAGGGACAGTTATGCGGTTTCAAGGCACGGACAATTACGTCGCGACAGACGACCTGAAGATTGCGGTCAATGCAGCCATTACGCTTCAGCGCCCGCTTCTGGTGAAGGGCGAGCCGGGCACTGGGAAGACCGTGCTGGCGGAAGAAATCGCGAAAGCCGTGCATGCGCCCTTGCTGACCTGGCACATTAAATCGACCACCAAGGCCCAGCAGGGCCTTTATGAGTATGATGCCGTGTCGCGCCTCCGGGACAGCCAGCTTGGCGATGGACGGGTGTCGGATATCCGCAATTACATCAAGCGCGGCAAGCTGTGGGATGCTTTTGCTGCGCCCGAACGCCCGGTGCTGCTGATCGATGAAATCGACAAGGCGGATATCGAGTTTCCGAATGATCTGCTGCTTGAACTCGATCGCATGGAGTTTTTTGTCTATGAAACCGGGGAGACGGTGAAGGCGGCGCAACGGCCCATCGTCATCATCACATCGAACAATGAAAAAGAATTGCCGGACGCATTTCTGCGCCGCTGCTTTTTCCATTACATCAAGTTTCCGGATGCGGAAACGATGACGAGGATCGTCGAGGTGCATTTTCCCGGAATCAAGAAGCGGCTGGTGGAAGAGGCGCTGCGCGCCTTCTTCGCCATCCGTGATGTGCCCGGCTTGAAGAAAAAGCCATCGACCTCCGAACTGATCGACTGGCTGAAACTGCTGATGGTTGAGGATATCGGGCCGGAACAGCTGCGTGAGCGCGACCAGCGCAAGCTGATTCCGCCGTTGCATGGCGCCTTGCTGAAGAACGAGCAGGATGTGCATCTGTTCGAGCGGCTCGCCTTTCTCCAGCGCCGTGAAGGCGCGCGCTGAGGGGCGTGCGATGCATCGCATCATTCTCATGCGCCATGCGAAGTCCGATTGGCCGGAAGGCGTCAGCGACCATGATCGCCCGCTGGCGGCGCGGGGCAGGGAAGCTGCGCCAGTGATGGGGCAATATCTGGCGCAGGAGCGGATTGTGCCTGACCTGGCTCTGGTGTCGAGTGCGCGCCGCACGCAGGAAACATGGGCCTTGTTTGCGGCGGAATTGCCGGAAGCTGTAGCCAAACGGGATGAACCGGGAGTCTATAACGCGCGGCCAGACGCCCTGCTGAATCTTGTGCGGGAGGCGCCTGCGTCTGCGCGCACGTTGATGATCGTCGGCCATAATCCGGGCATGCAGGAACTGGCTATTTTGCTGACCGGCCATGGCGACCGCTATGCCTTTGCGCGGCTGTCCGGCAAATATCCGACTTGCGGCCTGACCATCATTGATTTTCACGGCGAGGATTGGTGCGATGTGGTGGTGCGCAATGGCCGCCTTGACCGATTCATCACGCCCAAAATGCTGGGCGGCCACGAGGATGACTAAGTGGCATCCGGTCTGACCGATCTGTGGCGTGATACATCGCTGGCGACCCGTCATGCGCTGGAAAAGCTCGGCGCATGGTCGGGGATTGCCACGCCGACGCTGCGGCTTGGTGTGACCGGGCTGGCGCGCGCGGGTAAATCGGTTTTCATCACGGCGCTGGTGCATGCGCTGATGCGCGGTGAAAAATTGCCAGTGTTCGAGGTAGCGCAAAGCGGGCGTTTGCGGCGGGCGACCTTGCAGCCTCATCCGAATGATGCTGTGCCGCGCTTTGCCGTGGAAGATCATTTGCGCGCACTGGTGGATGAGCGGCAATGGCCGGAGTCCACGCGCCGCATTTCACAACTGCGCTGCGCCATCGAGTATGAAGCAGCGCAGGGTGGCGGGCCGCGCACGCTGTTGCTGGATATTGTCGATTATCCCGGCGAGTGGCTGCTCGATCTGGGTTTGATCGGTACGGACTATCGCAGTTTTGCCGCTGAAGCGCTGGCGGCAGCGCGCAGCCCGCTGCGCCGGGATGTGTCGAGTGATTTTCTATCGGCAGTCGACGCCGTGAAAGCCGGTGCACCTTATGACCACGAACAGGCGGAAAAGCTCGCACGCATTTTTCGAGAATATTTGCTTGCCTGCCGCCGTGAACCGTTGTCGCTTTCAACCCTACCGCCGGGACGATTTCTCATGCCCGGCGATCTCGAAGGTTCGCCGGCCCTCAGTTTTGCCCCGATTGATATGCCGGCATACGCACCGCCATCCGGCAGCATGGGCGCGATGATGGAGAGGCTGTTCGATTCCTATCGCGACAAGGTCGTTGGTCCATTTTTCCGCGATCACTTTTCAATGCTCGACCGGCAAATCGTGTTGGTGGATGTTGTTTCCGCGCTGAATGCCGGTCCTGCGGCGGTTGCGGATCTGGAAGCGGCGCTGGCACGGGTGCTGCTCGCCTTTCGCGCCGGGCGCAACAGCATCGTCTCGTCGCTGTTTTCACCGCGCATCGACCGGGTGATGTTCGCGGCAACGAAGGCCGATCATCTCCATCACACCAGCCATGACAGGCTGGAGGCGATTTTGGGCCTGCTTGTGGAGCGCGCCATGCGGCGGGCTGAAGCCACTGGCGCTGATGTGTCGATTGCGGCGCTCGCATCCGTTCGCGCCACGCGCGAGGCCGGCATTCTTGAACGGGGTGCGACATTGCCCACCGTAGTGGGCGTGCCGCAAGGCGGGCAGCGGGTGGGCGAGCGTGTGTTCGATGGCGTGGCCGAAGCGGCCATTTATACTGGCGAGTTGCCTGCTGATCCCCGGCTTGCGCTTGACAGCGGCGCGGCCGTGCAATTCCCAAAATTTCGCCCGCCGGTGATCCATCGTGCGACGGATGGGCGCGTGCCCGCGATACCGCATATCCGGCTCGACCGCGCCATGCAGTTCCTGCTGGGAGATTATCTCGCATGAGCCAGCCGCCGCGCGCCTTTGATCTGACAACCGGGAAGCCTGATCCTGCCATTTCGACGCCGCAGGTGCTGGTGGAGCAGCCCGATCCGTTTGATGACGTCGCTGCTCTCGAAGCAGCGCCAGCGCCCGTCGCGGCGACGCGAAATCGCGGCGGGCTGCTGGCTTTCGCATTGTCAATGCTCGGCGGTTTTATTGTGCTCGCCCTGTTCAATTGGGCATGGCAGGTGGTCGCAGACCTGATGACTCGTCATGTCTGGCTTGGTTATGCGGGAGTGACTTTTCTTGCGCTGGCGATGCTGGCCGGGCTGATCTGGATTGCGCGGGAATTGCTGGCGATGCGGCATTTGTCACGTATTGACGCACTCCGCGAAAGAGCTTTTCAGGCCCATAAGTCGCGCGATGATGCGGGCGCCAAAAGTGCGGTGCAGGATTTGCTCACCCTTTATGCCAATGACGCCACGCAGGCGCGGGGCCGTGCACAGGTCGAAGCCGCGAACTCCGATATTATTGATGCGGATGACCGTCTGGCGTTGGCGGAACGCGCCTTGCTGCGCCCGCTCGATATGCAAGCGCGCAGCATCATCGCCGATTCTGCCAAGCGCATTTCCATTGTAACAGCCGTTTCACCACGCGCACTGATCGATATTCTTTTCGTCGGCGCTGAAACGTTGCGCCTGATCCGCAGGCTTGCGACGCTTTACGGCGGGAGGCCAGGCTTTTTTAGCTCGGTACGGTTATTGCGCGCTGTGCTGGCACAGTTTCTCGTCACCGGTGGATTGGCGATTGGTGACGATCTGGCGGGCCAACTGCTGGGGCATGGTGTGGCCGCGCGTCTTTCGGCCAAGCTGGGCGAGGGCGTGCTTAACGGCCTGTTAACCGCACGCGTTGGACTCGCCGCCATTGATGCATGCCGGCCCTTGGTTTTCACGGCTGAACCTCGGCCAAAAGTGCGTGAGGTTGCCGGTTCTTTGCTTGAGAATATTAGCAAGAGTCCGCTGGCCTGATCGACAACGCTGCTCGGCATATTTTGCCGCTGCAAGATTTGGTATCCGGCAAGGCTTGCTTGCCAGCGCCCGGCACAATCTTTCAAAGCATTGAAACTATTGCAGTATTTGATTGGCATGACGTTTGCGACTCGACAGCGAACGGCGACGGGCATGACCGTGCCTATAGGTCGAGGAGCGTACAATGGGCGTTTTTGGTGCGATGATTACGGCAGTGTCGGGAATTCGGGCGCAATCCTATGCGCTTGAAAATATCTCCGGCAACATCGCCAATTCGCAAACCACGGGTTTCAAGCGGGTCGATACCAGCTTTGTCGATCTGGTTCCTGATATGCCTGCACAGCGGGAATTGGCTGGCTCCGTTCTCGCCTTTTCGCGTGCGACCAACACCATTCAGGGCGACATGCAGACCACGGGCGTGCCGACCCACATTGCCATTAACGGCGAAGGATATTTCGTTGTAGCGGAACGCACGGGTACGGCCGGCGATGTACCAACATTTTCTGCACAGGATCTCTACACGCGCCGCGGAGATTTCGAGCTCGATAAATCCGGCTATCTGCGCAACGGTGCAGGCTATTATCTGAAGGGCGTTGCTATCGATCCGATCACCGGCAATACCATCGGCTCCAGCACCGGCGCCTTGCGCATTAACAATGACCAGTTGGGTGCACGTCAGACAACGCTGGTGGAATATCGCGCCAATATTCCAACCTATCCGGAAACGAACAATGCTGACCGTGCGGTGCCAACATCGGAACTGCTGCAGCAAGCGACGTTCACGACAAATCCGGCGACAACCGGCACGGTGGCAGCCAACGAGCAGACTGCGTTTTTGAATCAATCTCTGCCGGCTGGCTCGGTCACGATCTATAACAATGTTGGCGCGCCGGTGAACGTTCAGATGCGCTGGACGAAAATTTCATCGCCTGTCTATACGGCGCCGCCTACGGCTACGAGCGCAGAAGACACCTGGCAGCTTTTCTATCAGTCTGACGCTAACGCAACAGGTCTTGCAACTGCGTGGACGCGTATCGGTGGCAACATTACATTCTCATCCAGCGGGCAATTGTCCTCAGCGACAACGATTATCTCTCCGATCACAGTCAGCAACGTCAACGTGCCTGCCGTTACCTTCAATTTTCAGAGTGGACTCACGCAATTTGCGGATGCGAACGGGCAGGTGACAACCAGCGCTATCCGCCAGGATGGTTATACTTCCGGCGAATTGCAACGCATTTCCGTGACCAGTGATGGCCGTGTTGCGGGCACATATTCCAACGGCCAGGTGGCGCCGCTAGCAGAAATCGCCGTGGCGCAATTTCAGGCTGACAATGCCTTGAAGCGGCGTGATGGCGGCGTTTTTGAGCAAACACTGGAATCGGGTCAGCCAATCCTTGGCACCCAGGGATCAAAAATCATCGGTGGTTCACTGGAAAATTCAAACACTGATATCGCTGAAGAATTTTCCAAGATGATTATCACGCAGCAGGCTTACACGGCCAACACCCGCGTGATCACTACTGCCCAACAGATGCTGCAAGACACGATCAACATTATTCGTTGAGCCGTCTGGCAGGCGTAGCGTAAGGGAGTTCACATCATGGGTCTGGGAGGCGTTCTTTCTGCTTCTGTCTCCGGCTTGC
>JBOFFO010000062.1:0-3082 GCA_051648665.1 Beijerinckiaceae bacterium
GGCGGACCGCAAGCACTGCCCGCGAATAAAAAACAGGCGAACAGCGCCACGGCTGAGCCGCGCGCCGTCTCCGACAATGTTGTCGCCTGCGCCTGAAAATTGTTGTGCAGGAAATAAAATCCAAAGCCCATCACGGCAAACAAGCCGATGGCGCTCCACCACGGCCCCTGCGGAACAGCAAACAACAGCAAGCTGGCCGCAATCATTGCGCCGCCGAGGCGCGCCATTTGCCGGTTGTCGAGCCGCTTCAAAATTGCGCCAGCAAACAGACTGAAAATAAATCCGCCCACGGCAAAACCGCCAATCACAATGCCCGCTTCCAGCGAACTTGCATCGCCACGCCGCTTCAAAATATCAGCGACATAGGGAAACATGCCGAAGACGAGCGCGCCTTCAAGCGCCACGAGAGCGTATAGCGGCCGCGCGCGGGGATGGCGCAGAATGCCGAGATAGGTCTGCGCCACGCCGCGGATGCTAAGCGGCGGTCGATTGAGAATGGGGCGCGGCTTGACGGCGATCCAAGAGCCGATGGCGGCGATAAAGGCCATACCTGCGACCAGAACGAGCACACCGCGCCAGCCCAGATAGGGCGAAAGGCCGCCAGCGATCAGGCCTCCGGCGATCTGACCTGACAGGGTGGCGAGCATGAAGCGTGCAAGCAGGATCTGGCGCTGATCCATGGGCGCCCGGTCGCCAATCATCGCGATGCCTAAGGGAATGACTCCGCCAGCGGCAATGCCAGTCAGCGCACGCGCGACAGCAAACATGCCGAAAGAACCGGCCGCCGCCGCAAGCAAAAGGAACAGCCCCATCACGCCAAGCGCGAGCGAAATCATCCGCGCCTTGCCGAAACTGTCGCCAATCGGCCCCAGAAAGGGCTGTCCCAAGGCGTAGGCCATGGTGAAATAGGTTGTGAGCAGCGCTGTTTCCTGAATGCTGCGCTGAAAATCCGTAGCCAGCAACGGCATCACGGGATCGAGAATCCGCATCGAGGCGGCGCTGGCAAAGGCGCAGACGCCGAGGATCGCCAGCAGGCGTGGCGTCATGGACGGCGGCGTGGATGCTGGCGATTCCGGCGTGACCGGAAGGTGATCGGGCATGCTTTAAGCAGTAAGTCCCTTCGCTACCGCGTCAAATGCTTTCAGGCGTTGCAGCAATGCAGCAAGCTCATGCAGCGGCACCATGTTCGGACCGTCCGAGGGGGCACGGTCAGGATCCTGGTGCGTTTCGATGAATAGCCCCGCCACGCCAACTGCGACAGCGGCGCGCGCGAGCACGGGCACGAATTTGCGCTCGCCGCCGGTCGATCCGCCCTGCCCGCCCGGCTGCTGCACGGAATGGGTGGCGTCGAAAATCACCGGCGCGCCGGTCTGCTCCGCCATCGTCGGCAGGCCACGAAAATCCGTAACCAGCGCATTGTAGCCGAAGGACGCACCGCGCTCTGTGAGCAACACATTGGGATTGCCTGCCCCTGTGATTTTTGCGGCGACATTTTTCATGTCCCACGGCGCGAGGAATTGTCCCTTTTTCACATTCACGGTGCGGCCAGTTTGCGCCGCCGCAATCAAGAGATCCGTCTGACGGCAGAGGAACGCCGGAATTTGCAGAATATCCACCGCCTCAGCCACAGCCGCGCATTGGCTGGCCTCATGCACATCTGTCACGACCGGCAGGCCAAGCGTTTCGCGAATTTCTGCGAACACCGGCAAGGCTGCTTTCAGGCCGATGCCGCGCGCACCGGACAGCGATGTCCGGTTCGCCTTGTCAAACGATGACTTATAGACGAGCGGAATATCCAGCGCTGCACAGATTTCCTTGATTGCACTCGCCATCTCCAGCGCATGGGCGCGGCTTTCCATCTGGCATGGTCCAGCCATCAGCGCGAAGGGCAAATGCTGGGCAAAGGAAACATTGCCGACGGTGACGATAGAATTAGCTTGCATCTTGTCTCTCAATTCATGACCCGGCCGCCGGCGCGATCGAAAACAGGATCGACGCGCGCGATGCGGCCGGCATTGTCGCGCGCAACACAGGCGCCGGTGGGACGCGGCGACCAGCCTTGCGGCGGCGAGGTGCGCAGCACGCACACATCATGGGTCTGCCGGCATTCCGCCTCCTGCGGGAACACTATGCCGGCGCGCATCGCCGCATCGCCCGCGCGCGCAAAAACATCGGCGCAAATGGCTGCGTCGAATCCGGCCTGCCGCACGCATTCGGCCGTCGAGCGCAGGATGACGCCGTCGCGGCAACTCTGGTTGACGAACAGATAGGCGAACAGGCCTGTGATGGCCGCTATCGCCGCAGTGACAATGGTTTTGATCATGGCGCGCCCCTGTCGCTGCATAACCCAGCCGTGGCGGCAGGGCTAGCCAATGATGGCATGGGGCAGAAAACGCGAGGAATTCTTTGTGATCGGAGACTTGTCCTCCCGGATGCCGATGCCCCGGCAGGTTTCGCCCACGATCCATGCGCCAATCACGGGATAGTTGCGATCAAACACCGGCAACGGCGCGAGCGCCTGATAGACAAAACCCTCCTTGCCATACTGGCCGAGATCGCCGACCGTAACCGCCTGCCCATCGACCAGCATCACATTCGCGCCCTCGCGGGAATAAAGCGGCTTCATGGCGTAGCGGCTGCCGAGTTCGGCGCGGCGCGGATCGTCGGCAAAATAGGCCGGCAGCAGATTGGGATGTCCTGGCTCCATCTCCCAGAGCACCGGCAAAAGTCCTTTATTCGAAATCAGCAGCTTCCATGGTGGCTCGATGAATTGGGTTGTGCAGGCTGGCACGGCGCGGCCAAACTCATCCTGCCACATCCATTCCCACGGATAGAGTTTGAACAGCCGTTCGATTGGCTTGTCGTTCGCATCGATGAACTGGCCATCGGGAGTCAGGCCAATATCGGCGATGGCAATAAAATGCGGCTCGCTGCCGGCGGCGCGCACGCATTCCTCCAGATAGGCGACGGTCCCCCGGTCCTCTTCATGATCAGGAAACGATGCCAGATGCACCGCGCCGCCGGCGGCGATATCCCGAAAACGCGCCACCAGCGCTTCATGCAATCCGTTGAACTGGTCTGT
>JBOFFO010000063.1:0-2228 GCA_051648665.1 Beijerinckiaceae bacterium
GGCCAAAGTATTTGTCGCGGCCGATGTCGGTGAGGGTGAGCGGCCCCTGCGCAGTCAGGGCGGCAAGGCGGTCGCGCGCCGCCAGCGCCCGCTGGCGCTCCTCGCCGCAGGCCCCGGCAATCTCCGGCGCATCGATGCCGCGCAGCCTTACCCGCGTCACCACATCCTGCCCCAGCCAGACCTGCACGCGCGCCTCGACCGTGTCGCCGTCGATGATCTGTGTAACCGTGACCGGGAGCGGGCCGGCGAGATGGAGGGGCGGGGCAACGGCAATAGAGCCAGTGATTTCAACCAATGCCCGTTCATCGCCGGCTGTGTCACGGCTGGCAGACGGCGGCTCAGCCGGTTTTGCCACGGGCTTCAACCAGAGCGGGCCGAGCGCCAGCCCTGCGCCTGCCAGCAACGCCAGCGCCGGGGCTGCCACGCGGCAGAAGCGCGTGTGCAAGAAGGGCGTGTGCAAGAAGGGCGGGGACGATTCGGCAGGCATTACATGCCTATATTCCTATAATAGGAACAAGGCAAGTTGCCGCCGGCAGCGTTCCCCGGCGCTCAGAAATCCGAGGTGATGCCCTTGTTCTCCCAGTCGCCATAGCGCACCGGCTCCGGCCCTTCCCGGCCATTGATTTCCGCGACCTGTTTCAGGCGGGCTGCTTCGGCGTCGATGGCAGCACGGCGTGCAGCGGCTTCGGCCAGCGCGCGGCGGGCGGCGTCGGTCAGTGCTTTGCCGGGCGGCGCAACAGGCGGAAGGGAATCCCTGGGTGTGTCAGCGGTCATGGCGTGAAGGGCACCATCGGTTCGTCCTTGATCCGGTCCAGCCCGAGCGCGGTGCGGACATTGCGGACATTGGGCGTGGCCGTCAGTTCGGCAACAAAATTCTGGAAGGCGCGCAGGTCGGGCGCAACGCATTTCAGCATGAAATCGATGTCGCCGGACAAGGACCAGCATTCCCGCACCATCGGCCAGGCGCGGATACGGGTGGTGAAGGATTTCAGCTCCTGCCCGGCCTGACTGGCGAGTTGGACCATGGCGAAACAGGTGATTTCCTGCCCCAGCTTCTTCTGGTCGAGAATGGCGCGATAGCCGGTGATGTAGCCGGCCTCCTCCAGCGCGCGGACCCGGCGCAGGCAGGGCGGCGGGGAGATGCCGATGCGGGCGGCGAGGTCGACATTGGTCATCCGGCCATCGGCCTGAAGCTCGCGCAGGATGGCGATATCGATGGCGTCGAGGTCAGCGCGCACGCGAAGTCCTTTGTCATTTGATGGCTGCCGGTTTAAGCCGCCCCGCATGCAGTCACAAGCCGATGCACCACCGATCCGCCCCGCGTCCGTCTGGGTCGTCACCGACGGCAAGGCGGGAGACGAGACGCAATGCATCGGCGTGGCCGAGGCCATGGGGCTTGTGCCGGTCATTCATCACATCGCGCCGCGACCGCCTTTCGCGTGGTTCCTGCCTTACGGTCCGGTCGATCCGCGGGAACAGCCCGGCGCGGCGGGCAGCCCCTTGCAGTCGCCCTGGCCTGATGTGGTGATCACCTCCGGTCGGCGCGCCGTGCGCTACGGCAAGGCGATCAAGACCGCTTCCGGTGGGCGGACTTTCACCGCCATCCTGAAAGATCCGCGCGCCGGCACGGGGCTGGCCGATTTCATCTGGGTTCCCGCCCATGACAAGCTGCGCGGCGAGAGCGTGCTGGTGACGCTGACCTCGCCGCACCGGATTTCCGCTGCCAAACTCGCGACGGCCCGCAGCGCAATGCCGGACTGGATGGCGGCGCTGCCGCCGGGGCCGAAGGTGGCTGTGCTGATCGGTGGCGATTCCCGGCATTACCGTTTCACTGACGAATCGATCCGCGATCTGGCGCAGAAGCTCGCGGTGCTCGCGGCCTCCGGCGTGGCGCTGATGGGCACCCTGTCGCGCCGCACGCCGCCGGCGCTCGCTGTCACCATCAAGCATGTGGTCGAGCATCACCGGGGATGGCTGTGGGACGGCACGGGCGACAACCCGCTGATCCCACTCATGGCCCATGCGGATGCGCTGATCGTCACCGCCGACAGCGTCAACATGGTGGGCGAGGCGGCGGCGACCGGCAAACCCGTGCTGGTGTTTACGCCACCGGCGGGCAAGGGCCGCAGCGGCCATCGCAAGATCGAAACGTTTCTCGCCGCGATGCGCGCCAAGGGAATCGTTCACAACTTCGCAGGCCGTCTTGAAGGTGACACCTACCCACCCTT
>JBOFFO010000064.1:0-4723 GCA_051648665.1 Beijerinckiaceae bacterium
AGTGCGATGAACGCGCCGAAGCCGGCGTTGAGCATGGCCTGTCCGAGGAAAAGCTGCCCCAACCGTTCCGCCGCATCGGACAGGGCGGCAGTTGTGCCGCTCATATTGTCAGTGCCAAGTACACGCACAATTCTGTCGCGCAGATCATGATTTTGCAGCAATAGAAATGTGGTGAACAGCATCGCCACCAGAAACGTGGCCAGGCTGCCGATGAATGGCTTTGCCAATTCGGTCATCGAGGACTTTGCTGGCGGCACTGCCGCATTGCCATCAGGAGCAGTGCGCGGAGATGCCGGGCCAGATGCCGTGTTTGCCGAGGGCGGATTGGCGCGCGTTGCTGATTGCAATTCGCCGGTGATGGTTTTTTCCAGCGCGCTGATCGCGCGTCCGGCACGGGTCAGCATACCGTCAGGCGTTTCCTGTGTCAGATTGCGCAGCTTGGAAGCGATGTTGTGACGATTTTCCGCCAGCGTCGTCGTCACGCTGAGGATTTGGGTGCTGAAGGCAAAAGCAGCGATGGCCAGTCCGGCAACCACCACCAGCATCATCCCGCCGACGGCCGCCCCTTGCGGCACATTCCGCGCCATCAGCCAGGCCACAACAGGTCCCAGAATAAACGCAAGGATGACCGCGAGCGCCAGTGGCACGAGAATATCTTTACCTAATACCAAGCCCGCAATAATCAGAGCCATTACGACAAGGCCCGCCGCAAGATTACGGATGGAATCGGATATCAGCGGCATATGGTTCTCCCCAGCCCAAGGAATCCCGCAAGTCAGGCGATGGCCGCGCCATCACGGTCCGGCAAGCGCCGGTAATGCATCAGACAAAACGCACTGCGACAGCGAGTGTTGCATCTCTCGAAAAAAATAACATTCGGATCGTGGGGATGGCGTTGGAAGCAGCGCATCCGGCCTGAGCTGAGACCGAGACCACGGGTATAGGTGTTTAAGCCGCAGTGTCGCGGAACTTCCAGCGGTCTGGCGTGTTTTACCGCCGACGCACTGGGACGCCGCTATCGTCTTGCCGTTGAGCAAGGTCAGCGCTCACCAGTCCGCAACAGCAAGGGCAACCGGGCCTCGGCTGTTGCTCGTATATATAAAGGAGCATCTTTATGACGCACACGGCTCACGACGCCCAGCGCACCATCCGCAATGCCACGCAGGACACGGCAGAGCAGGCGGCACATTTCGCAGTAAAGGCGGGCGAATCCGTCGATCAGGCCGTTCAATATGCCGACCGAAAAGCTCGCGAAGTCGCCGAACAAGCGTCGGAGGTGGGCGAGCAGGTTTCGAAAGTTGCCGGCAACATGCGTTCCGCCATCGACAAGTCAGTGAACGAACAGCCGATGACCACTTTGTTGATGGCCGCCGCTGTTGGATTTGTTCTTGGCGCGCTGTGGAAGTCATAAGCCGCGCTCAAGCTACGCGGCAGTTCCAATTATTTCAGGTCACGATGTAAGGGCTGGTCGTGTTAAAATTGCTCGTCAATCGCATCCGCAGCCCGATCGACAGCGCCATCAGCGCCATGATCGGTAAAATCCTTGTGGTCATCCCGGTCTTCGTGGCGCTGATCTATCTCGCAGGTGCCTTACGGACTTATCTTGCGGATCAGTGGGGGCCGATCATCGCTGATGTGGCAATGGCCGGAGTTTTCATGCTCGTCGCCGCCATTGCTGCAATTGCCACGATGTCCCGCCGAAACGGCGCGGCAGATGTGGCAGACAGGTCAAAGGATAGTGAGCGTCGCGCGTCATCCGGCCCGGAAAGACGCGAAACCGGAAAAGATGGCGACACCATTTCCAACACAGCCGGTGCGATCGACGGCATCATTGCCAATGTCGCTGCACAGCTTCCTTTGCGGCCACAGGATCGGGACATTGCGGCTGCCGTCTTGACCGCTGCCGTACCCCTCGCGTTGCCGAAACTGTTACGGCTGGCCATGCGCAATCTCCCTGCTGCCGGCATCGCGGTTGCCGCCTTGTATGTCATCAGCCGTTCCCGCCCGGCCCAGCCGCAAACGGCAGTCCGTGATCAGCTCGGGACGGAATCCGGACGGTCATGATGGCTCAAACAAAAATATTTTGCGCCCCGTGGAACTTTGTTGGCAAACCGGCGTTTGTAAGCCGTCATGCTGCAGTGCCTTGATGCCGGGACGGATTGTCCCCATCCTCCGCTGTCCATCGCTCCCGATTGATAAAGACCGGTTCGTACTGAATTGAAAACGCCCATCCCCCCTTCCCAACGCGACTCCAGCCCATCCCCAATGGGGTCGGCTTCCTCAACCCCGTTACAGGACGGTCCATTGACGCCAGAATCGCAGGACCTCATCGGAAACCAGCTGCGCAAGGTTTATGCCGACATGGTCGCGGAACCGTTGCCTGACCGCTTTGCGGATCTGCTCAGCCAATTGGCTGCAACGGAGAAGCGCTCGTGACGGATGCTGCGGACGTTGCTCTTCAGCGCGATCTGGTCGGTTTGGTTCCCAATCTGCGCGCTTTTGCCAAGTCCCTGTCTGGCAGCAGCGACAAGGCGGATGATCTGGTGCAGGAAACCCTGATCAAAGCCTGGAAAAACAGGGCGAGCTTCATGGCTGGTTCCAATCTCAAGGCCTGGCTATTTACCATCCTGCGCAACACCTTCTTGTCGGAACGCCGCAAGGCGCGCCATGAGGTGGAGGATGCGGATGGGGTCTATGCTGGCCAGATGAGCACGCATGGCGAACAGTCCGGCCACATGGACTTCACCGATTTTCGCAATGCCCTCGCTAAGCTGCCTGCTGAACAACGCGAGGCGCTCATCCTGATCGGCGCCGAGGGATTCTCTTACGAAGATGCAGCGCTGATGTGCGGCTGTGCCATCGGCACCATGAAGAGCAGGGTCAATCGCGCACGCAATCGCCTTGCCGAACTGATGGGTGTCAGCGGTGCAGGCGACTTTGGCCCGGAGCATCACGTCAGCGCTGGAGGCATTAGCCGTATCGCCCTGTAAGGGCGTGGCGAAATCATCATTGGCGGCAGGGCTTTCGCATTGCTGCCCATTCTTTTAGAACGACGCTGCGCGCCGCCCGGCACTGGGAGCCCGGCCCGACAGCCAGCCGAAAGGGACTGTTTGATGAGTGGATCTCTCGCGGATTCTGTTGCCCCGCATCTGCCATTCCTGCGCCGCTTTGCCCGTGCGCTGGTTGGATCGCAGGATCGCGGCGACGCCTATGTTGTCGCCATGCTGGAAGCGCTTGTTGCCGATCCATCAGCTCTGCGGCGCGATTTGCCCGCGCGCGTGGCTGTTTATCAGGCTTTTCTGCGGGTTTGGAATGCCATGCCCATGAACCAGACCCGGGAACGGGTAACGGCAGGTCTTGGCGCCGCTGACCGGCGGATCGAAACCTTGACCCCGCGCCCCCGCCAGGCCTTTCTGCTCGCTGCCCTTGAGGAATTCACGCCCGCAGAAATCTCCGCCATTCTCGGGACCGACGAGGCCGAGATCCGGGGCTTGATCGATAGTGCCGGCCGGGAGATTTCCGATCAGCTGGCCGCCCGCGCGCTGATCATCGAGGACGAACCCCTGATTGCACTGGATATTGAAACTCTGGTCACCGAGATCGGCCATGATGTCGTGGGCATTGCCCGCACCGCGTCGGAAGCGACGGCCATGGCGCAGAAGCATCAGCCGGACATCATTCTCAGCGATATCCAGCTCGCCGATGGCTCGTCTGGCATTGATGCTGTGAACGAGATCCTCCGCAGCCACAACGTGCCGGTCATCTTCATTACGGCCTACCCGGAACGGCTGCTAACCGGTGAACGGGCGGAGCCAACATTCCTGATGACCAAGCCCTTCCGTCCGGAGATGGTGAAGGCCGTGATCAGCCAAGCCTTGTTCTTCGACATGAAGGCGGCGGTCTGACCGCATCAGGCGCTTCGACTTTGGTTGTATGGGCAGTCCGTGGCTCCGGTCTGCGCATGCAAGCGTGCAGCGCTAAAGAAGAGATATCCTTACGGCACATTGGCAAAATCAGCAGACCAATGCGCATTCAGAGGTGTCGACACCATCAATGAACCGATTGCCGGACAATGGCGGGTATGGCGACCGCCTTCCTGATAATTAATTCAAGATATTCATCCAGGCTGATCTTTGATTGGGCAGTGGCAGTTTGCCGCAGCGGGCCGTGGGCCATAAGCCGGGACTAACAATATACGGGCCAAGTGAGTTTAGCCTGTGCCGCAAAAGCAATTTTGCTTGGCTGAATTATCCTTAGGTTCTGGCACGGCATATGATGCACAGTGGCGCTGTTTGCATCTGCAAGAAGGAGGCATTTTATTTTTGCGCAGCGCAAATATTCGGGGTCCGTGTCAAAAGAAGACATGTGGTGATGTCGCCACATCGCCAGAAAACTGACGCCACTGAAAAAAATCTCCGTGGCAACGGTTGACATCAATAGCGCAGAAAAAATTTCGCGTAGGCAGCACGCGCATTTTATCTCTCCAGAGCGCGCGTGTGAAGCAACACAATTTCAAGCGTTTAGCTGGCAAGTCATTTAAGGGGTGGCAATGCGGGGGCAGAATCGCCAAGACAGGCTCCAAAAATGCGCGTGACTCGCCGGGCTTGTAACAACGCATGAGCCGAGCGCAGATTAACAAATAAAAAGATATATATATCAATAGTTTAATAGAGTTTTCGCAGTGAGTTATCCACAGCCTTGTGCGCAATGCCCCGGCCCTTGT
>JBOFFO010000065.1:0-2195 GCA_051648665.1 Beijerinckiaceae bacterium
TGGAAATCCAGCGCGATTTCGAATATCTCATGCGCCTGTGGGAAAGCGTTCGCGAACTCACGCTGCAATCGAGCGCCCCTGCCCTCGTCTATGAGGAAGGTTCGCTGATCAAGCGCTCGATCCGCGATCTCTATTCCAAGGATATCGAGGAAATTCAGGTCGCGGGCGATGAAGGCTGCCGCGAGGCCAAGGATTTCATGCGGATGCTGATGCCGAGCCACGCCCGGCAGGTGAAGCAATATCGCGATCATACGCCGCTTTTCACCAAGTTCGGCGTCGAGCCGCAGCTTGATGCCATGTTCTCCAATCAGGTGACGCTGAAGTCCGGCGGCTATCTCGTCATCAATCAGGCTGAAGCGCTCGTCGCCATCGACGTGAACTCCGGCCGCTCCACGCGCGAGCACAATATCGAGGACACCGCGCTTAAGACCAACCTGGAAGCCGCCGACGAGGTGGCGCGCCAGTTGCGTCTGCGCGATCTCGCCGGCCTCATCGTCATCGATTTCATCGACATGGAAGAGCGGCGCAATAACCGCAATGTCGAGAAGCGCCTGAAGGATGCGCTGAAGAATGACCGCGCGCGGATTCAGATCGGCCGCATCTCACCCTTCGGGCTGCTCGAAATGTCTCGCCAGCGCATGCGCACGGGCGTGGTGGAATCCTCCTCCATCCTCTGCCCGCATTGCGGCGGCACCGGCCATGTCCGCTCGACGGCCTCGATTGCCTTGCAAGTGCTGCGCATGCTGGAGGATCAGCTTGTGCGCGGCGTCACGCATAATCTGATCGTGCGCGCCAACACGCAGGTCGCGATTTATCTGCTCAATTCCAAGCGCAACGTGCTCCAGTCGATGGAAGACCGGTTCGGCGCGCACATCACCATCACGCCGGACGATCATCTCGGCATCGGCAAGACCTATTCGCTCGAAAAGGGCGAACCGGTCGCTGAGCATGTGCTGCGCGCCAAGATGGCCGAACGCCAGCAGCTGCTGCAATCCATCGTCGAAGAGGAAGAGCCTGATCTGCCGCTCGACGAGGAGTTCGATCCCGAACTGGCCGAGTCCGAAGCGACCGAATCCGACGCCGCTGGCGAAGACGAAAACGAACCGCGTGAAGCACGCGAAAACCGCGATGGCGATGAGAATGGCGGGCGCAAGCGCCGCCGGCGCCGGCGCCGGCGCGGCCGTGGCAATGAGGCCCGCAACGGCGAAGCGCTGGATGGCGATGAATCGTCCGAGGGCGACGAAGCCGATGAAGGCGATGATGATCGCGACGATGGCGAGCCAAAGGACAGCGACGCGGGCGCTGAGGCCGCCGACGGCGATGACGATGAACAGCGCGACGGCAAAGGGGCGCGCCGCCGCCGGGGCCGCCGGGGTGGCCGCCGCAATCGCCGGGACCGCGAGGACAGCGAGAACGCACACAGCGACAGCAATGGAGAAACCGTAACGGCCGTCGCGAAATCCGATGTCGAAGCGGCAAACGGGGCAGGCAACAGTGATGCGCCCTTCGTCGGTCAGGACATCGTGGCGTTGCAAACGCCTGATGAAACGGCCTTCGGGGCGCAAAAATATCAGCCCGCATCGCCGGAAGAAGCCGGCATTCTGCCGGGCGAAACACAACTGACGGCAACGCCGCACGCTCCCTATCAGGAAGAGCCGGCGTCACCGGCCGACAAGGTGGCGCCCCGCGCGCCCGTTACGTCTAATCCTGATGCCTACCGCGTCAACGAAGCCGCGCCGAATGCACCGAAGCGTGGCGGCTGGTGGGCGAAAGCCAAGGACGCGTTGACCGGTAAATAATAACGGCATTCATTTTTGGCCAATTGGCGCGGCGCATTCCCCACGATTGCGCCGCGTTTTTGTCCATGGAACGAAATGGAATTTGCGCCGTTATGCCTGCGTTGAATGCATTCGCAGGGGAGCATCGCATGGCCACCGCAGCACGGAAATCCAACGTCAAGGCTCTGGATTCGACCCGCATTGACATCGAACGCAAGTCACGGGTGGAAATGACCGCCCTTCTCAACGATTTGCTGGCGGACGCCAGCGATCTGTCAATGCAGTGCAAGAACGCCCATTGGAATGTGAAGGGCCCGCATTTCATCGGGCTGCACAACTTGTTCGACGAACTCTATGCGGGCGTTGGCGAGCATATCGATGAAATTGCGGAACGCATCGGTGCCCTTGGCGGATACG
>JBOFFO010000066.1:0-2301 GCA_051648665.1 Beijerinckiaceae bacterium
AGCAGCGTTGCGCCCAGCGGTTCGCACACGCTGACATCGAACGGCAGGCCGCCATCGGCGCCGACATCAATATCCTCGGCCCGGATTCCGGCAGTGACCGTGCCATCATTCATGGCCACCGGACTGGAAAATGCGCCAAGTTTCGCCATACCGTCCACAACCGGCAAATCGATAAAATTCATCGGCGGCGAACCAACGAAACCCCCGACAAATCGTGTAGCGGGCCGCTCATACAAGGCTTGCGGACGGTCAATCTGCTCGATCACACCCTTGTGCATGACGGCAATGCGGTCAGCGAGTCCCATCGCTTCGGTCTGGTCATGGGTGACATAAACTGTCGTTGTGCCAGAGGCCGCGAGAACCGATTTCAGTTCCGAGCGCATTTCCAGCCGCAGCAACGCATCAAGATTGGACAAGGGCTCATCCATCAATAGCACCGAAGGCTGCACAGCGAGCGCGCGCGCCACCGCCACCCGCTGCCTTTGCCCGCCCGACAATTTCGCCGGATAGCGCTCCAGATAAGGCTCAATATGCAGCAGACCGGCAGCGCGTTCGACCTGCTTTTTGACCTCCGCGTCCGCTGCGCCCTTCATGCGCAGGCCGAACGCGACATTTTCATAAACAGTCATGTGCGGAAACACGGCGTAGTTCTGGAACACCATCGCCAGACCACGTTCGCGCGGCGGCAAGGCCGACACATCACGCTCACCAATGACAATGCGGCCGGACGTCTGCGTTTCCAGACCGGCGATAATGCGCAGCAGCGTGGTCTTGCCGCAGCCGGAAGGCCCAAGCAGGGCCAGAAATTCGCCATCGGCGACTTGCAGGGATAATTGCTGGAGCGCTGTGACGGAGCCAAATTTCTTCTCGATCCGGTCGATGGTGATTCCGGCCATAACACACCTATCGGTTGGCGATGCCCCACATCGCGAAGAGATATTTTCTCACCGCGAAAATGAAGATGACGGAGGGAAGGATCAGCAGAAAACCACCGGCGAAGCGGAAATGCAGCGGCGATTCCGCCAGAACCGTGAGCAGATATGCGGTCAGTGTTTTATTGCGAACGGTGAGCACTGAAGCAGCGAAGACTTCGTTCCAGGAAATCACGAAGGCAAAAATGGCCGCTGCCGCAAGACCCGGCAAAGCCAGTGGCAACACCACCTTGCGGAACGCCTGAAAGCCTGTGCATCCGAACACCCACGCCGCTTCTTCAAGCTCCTTCGGTATCCCCATGAAAAGGCTGGCCGACACCAGCGCGGCAAACGGCAAGGCCAGTGCTGTATGCACCAGCGCCACGCCTAGCGCCGTATCGTAGAGTCCGGTGCGGATGAACGTCACGGTCAATGGCAGCGCGAGAATGGCCAGCGGAAAGGCGCGCGTCAGCACCACCAGCATGCGAAACGCATTCTGTCCTGCAAAAGAATACCGCGCCAGCGCATAACCGGCCGGAGCACCCAGCAGCAGCGACAGAAACATGGTCAGGCACGCAACCAGTGCGCCATTGAGCGCCGCAGACCACACACCTTCGACGGCCAGAAAGGTCTGCATTGCGGCAAGCGTTGCATCCCACGGCAACAGATTTTTCGGCCAGCGGAACACGCCGGTGCGGCCGCCGAACGCGCCAAGCGCAATCAGATAAATCGGCACGAGCACCCAGGCGCAGAGAACGGCGATGCCAGACCAGAAAACGGCGCGGCGCAGGCCGGGAGAAACAGTGCTGGTCATGGTTGCATCTCCGGCCGCGTACGCAGGAGCTTGATATAAATGATGGTTGAGAGCAGCGAGATCACCATCACCAGAATGGCGTAGGCCGCGGCGACGCCATTGTTCTGGTTCACATGCTGCCAGGCATAGGCTTCGCCGACGAGCACCGGGAAATTGCGGCCCGACAGCGCATAGACAACGGCGAAAACTTCAAACGCCAGCACCGTGCGCAGGATCAGCGCTGACTGAATCGATGGCTTCAGCAGTGGCAGCGTGATTTTGCGGAACCGCGTCCACGCATTTGCGCCGAAAATTTCCGCTGCCTCGCCATATTCCTTCGGGATGAGTTGCAGCCCGGCGATCAAAATCACCAGCACAATGGCGGTGGCGCGCCAGACCTCCGCCAGCACAACACCGACGAAAAGACTCACCGGCGATTCATACGACAGCCAGTTCGTCGGCCCGCCGATCAGTCCGAGCATGTGCAGCACGGTGTTGAAATAACCGCGATCCTGCAAAATGGTCAGCCACACCAGCCCGGCGGCAAGGTCGGAAATACCGAGCGGAATAATCAATATCCAGAGCACGATATCGCGC
>JBOFFO010000067.1:0-2617 GCA_051648665.1 Beijerinckiaceae bacterium
GCTCAGCCGTCGATATAGGAACGCGCATCCGCGACCGGGAGTCAAACCGCCGCGATGGCGTCGTCAAGAATGCGCTGGCGCGTTTCGCAATCGGCCGGAAAATCCGCCGCCACCCAGCGCCGTTCCGCCTCCGTGAGAATGTGGCCTATGCGTGGCCCCGGCGTAATGCCTTGCGCCAGCAGATCAGCACCGGAGAAGGGCAGAACCGGCGGTTCCCATAGCATAAGATCGTAGGCGCGCTTCAGCACTTCGTTCAGCGCCGCGCCGCTGGCCAGCACAGACAGGATCGCGCTGCCCATCGCCGCACCTTCCCGATAAATCAGTACGCGCAAGTCGCGCGCGTCCGGCTTGAAGGCAAGCGCCCGCAACGCCGTGGCAATCCGCGCCACGCTCAGCACACGCGCATGCTCATCGTTGGACAAACGCAAAGCCTCTCGCAACCGCTGCGCATCTGGTTCGGCCTCGACAGCGACCAATCCCAGCCTGATCGCCGCATCCTGACCGGGGCGGGCAAAGCGCAACCGCACCGGGTATGCCATTCCGCCGAGAACGCATTGCGCTATGCCGCAATCGCTCATGATGGCCAGCGTCTCTGAAGCGCGAGGCGCGACAAGCGTTTTCATAAGTTCTGCGCGCACCCTTTCACGGGAAAGCTGCGCCAATCCGGCCCGCTCGCGAATGGCGGCAGACAGGGCCTGTGCATCCAGCGCGCCGTGGCCATAAGCGGCATGAAAACGGAAAAGTCTGAGGATGCGCAAAAAATCCTCGCGGATGCGCGCAACGGGATCGCCGATGAACCGCACCTGCCGGCGTGCAATGTCGCCAACGCCGTCATGGGCATCGAATATCTCACCCGCAGCATTGGCCATCAGCGCATTCATCGTGAAATCACGCCGGGCCGCATCTTCTGAAAAGTCGCGCCCGAAGATCACGCGGGCATGGCGGCCATTGGTCTCGACATCACGCCGCAGCGTCGTGACCTCGAACGGCGTGCCATCGACCACAACTGTAACCGTGCCATGATCAACGCCGGTTGGCACCACATGGAATCCGGCCTGCTGTGATCGCGCCGTGACCACATCCGGCAATGCGGTTGTCGCACAATCAATGTCATGGATCGGCAGACCCATCAGCGCGTTGCGAACAGCGCCGCCGACAACACGGGTTTCTTCTCCTGCGCCGTTCAATACGCCCAGCAGGCGCCCGACCGCGCCGCGCGCGAAAAGTCCGGCATCCGGAAGATGGCCTGCGAGTTTCACCGGAACTGGCCCGGCACCAGCCGGCCATTGTCCATATGTGCCGGGACATATTCGCCGGTGCGGCGCGGCTCAAATACTGCGCCGATAGTGATGGCGGCGATTACGAGCGCCAGCCCCACAACGGTCAGCCAACCCCGAAGCCCTTCCCAGGATTCTTTTGCCATGATCGGCTGGCGCCGGGCGACCAGCCATCCCGCGAACAGGATGAACGGCACGACGAGAAACAGCAGCGCCTCCAGCACAACGCGCGTCATGGGGTCTCCAGACGATCGGAAAGCTGGCGGACAATGCCGGCTGTGACACCCCATATGGTCCGGCCTTCAAACAGTATGGTGTAATAATGGCGCAACAGACCCTTCCACTCCCGTGACTGCTTCTCATGATTGGCCGCGTCCATGAGGTATGCCAGCGGCACCTCGAACGCATCATCAACTTCGGCACGATTGATATGGAGGGAAAAGCCCGGTTCCACCAGCCCAACAACCGGCAGGATGCGAAACCCGGAGCCTGTCAGATAGGGCGGCAAGTAACCGAGCGGCGTAACAAACTCACTGGCGAGGCCGATCTCTTCATGTGCCTCCCGCAAGGCGGCTCCCAATGCACCGCCATCCGCCTCGTCAATCTTGCCGCCGGGAAAGGCGACCTGCCCGGCATGATCTCGCAAATGACCGGCGCGCTGGGTCAGCAAAACCGTAGGCACTGGACGGCGGACAATGGGGATCAGCACCGCTGCCGCGCGCGCGCGCGCCGCATGGTCAGCCGGCATCTGGCCGGGATTGAGCACATGGTCTCCAGCCCCTGCCAAATTGTCATCCCTGCCGCTCAACGCTGGTTGCGCATCCAGAAGACGCGCACGCGCATGCGCGGCAAAAAGAGCCACATCCTGCCAGACTAAGTTCCGCTCCAGAGTCGTCATTCGATGGAGTCGATAGCGCTCATCGGGGCGATGGGGAAGAAGTGACCAGAGGACCAGACGCCAAACCAGTCTACGCCTTCGTGCCTCTCCTCCGCACCCAATTCAACCAGATCATACAGCAGCGCCCGCGAGAGCTTGGCCCAGAGATCGCCTCTTATCAGGATTTCCGGCTTCAGCCCGCCCGTTGTGTCACGTTCGAATTTCAGGGGATGCTCCGGCCCCGCCGTGGCATGGTCATCGAGACTGGTGCGGAAATGCAGAACCTGGTCGCGGCCTTCGCCCTCGCGCTGCATCTCGACGGCGATGAACGGGACATCCTCGACCGTGATGCCAACCATCTCGACCGGCGTGACGAGCACATACCGTTCAGGGTCCTTGCGCAAGAGGGACGAAAACAGCTTGACCAGCGGCAAACGGCCGATGGGCGTGCCGAGATAGTGCC
>JBOFFO010000068.1:0-2298 GCA_051648665.1 Beijerinckiaceae bacterium
CGATGGTGGTGGCCAAGCTTCCGCTGATCGGCTTTGCCTTCACCCCCGAACAGCTGTTCTGGCTGGCTGCCTTGCCCGCGCTGTCGGGCGCCACGCTGCGGATCTTCTACGGCTTCATGGTGCCAATCTTTGGCGGCAGGCTTTGGACAACGCTGTCCACCGCGTCGCTGATGCTGCCCGCCATCGGCATCGGCTATGCCGTGCAGAACCCGGAAACCCCTTACTTCATCTTCCTGGTGCTGGCGCTGCTCTGCGGCCTTGGCGGAGCCAACTTCGCTTCTTCCATGGCCAACATCGGATACTTCTTCCCGAAGGCCGAGAAAGGCAACGCGCTGGCACTGAACGCAGGGCTTGGCAACCTTGGCGTCAGCGTCATGCAGTTCCTGGTGCCACTGGTCATTACCGTGGGCGTCTTCGGCGCCATGGGCGGGGCACCGCAGACGATGGCTGAAGGGGGCGAGCTGTGGCTGCAGAACGCAGGCTTCATCTGGGTGCCGTTCATCCTGATCTCCACCGTGGCCGCATGGCTGGGAATGAACGACATCGCTGATGCCAAGGCCAGCTTTGCCCAGCAGTCGGTGATCTTCGGGCGCACCCACAACTGGCTGATGTGTGTCCTCTACATCGGCACTTTCGGCAGCTTCATCGGCTATTCGGCAGGCTTCCCCTTGCTGTCGAAGATCGCCTTCCCGGATGTGAACGCGCTGCAATACGTCTTCCTGGGCCCACTGGTTGGCGCACTGTCGCGTGCCGGCACGGGTTGGGTATCGGACAAGTTTGGCGGCGGTCGGGTCACGTTCTGGGTGTTCCTGGGCATGATCGCATCCGTGCTGGCTGTGATCCTGTCCTTGCAGGCGGGCAGCTTTGCCGGGTTCTTCGCCGGGTTCATGGCGCTGTTCTTCTTCACCGGGGTCGGCAATGCGTCGACCTTCCAGATGATCCCGGTGATCATGGGCCGCGAAGTGCCGCGCCTGATGCCGCAACTGACCGGGGCAGACCGCGCCCGCCAGATCGCGATGGAATCGGGCGGCATCGTCGCCTTCACCAGCGCCATCGGGGCCTATGGCGGGTTCTTCATCCCCAAGGCCTATGGCTCGTCCATCGCCATGACCGGCAGCCCGATCGGCGCGCTGTGGCTGTTCCTCGCCTTCTACGTGATCTGCCTTGCCATCACCTGGGTCGTCTACACGCGCCCCGGCGGGCTTCTCCATGACATCGAGCGCGGCCGTGCCATCACCGCCGCCCACCCCGCAGAATAACGAAAGGAAGCCCAAATGAGCCACCTGCTCGACAGACTGAACTTCTTCCAAAGCAAAGAGCTTGAGCAATTCTCGGACGGCTGGGGCCAGACCACGCGCGAGAACCGGGATTGGGAAGACACGTACAGAAACCGCTGGCGGCACGACAAGATCGTGCGCTCGACCCACGGGGTGAACTGCACCGGGTCCTGTTCGTGGAAGATCTACGTCAAGTCCGGCATCGTGACCTGGGAAACCCAGCAGACCGACTATCCGCGCACCCGGGCGGGCCTGCCCAACCATGAACCGCGCGGCTGCGCGCGGGGTGCCTCCTACAGCTGGTATCTCTATTCTGCCAACCGGGTGAAAAACCCGCTGATCCGCGGCGCCCTGATGCGCGCCTGGCGCAAGATGCGTCCCTCGATGACGCCGGTCGCCGCCTGGGCCGCGATCCAGAACGATCCCGCCCTGCGCGCAAGCTACACCAAGACGCGCGGCAAGGGCGGCTTCGTGCGCGCCACCTGGGACGAAGCGACCGAGATCATCGCCGCCGCCAACGCCTATACCGCCAAGACCCATGGCCCTGACCGCGTCTTCGGCTTCTCGCCGATCCCCGCCATGTCGATGGTCAGCTACGCCGCCGGCTCGCGCTACCTGTCGCTGCTGGGCGGCACCTGCATGTCGTTCTACGACTGGTATTGCGACCTGCCGCCTGCCTCGCCCCAGACCTGGGGCGAACAGACCGACGTGCCGGAATCGGCCGACTGGTATAACGCGGGCTTCCTGATGCTCTGGGGGTCCAATGTGCCGCAGACCCGCACGCCCGACGCGCATTTCTATACCGAGGTCCGCTATCGCGGCACCAAGTCCGCCGTGGTCAGCCCAGACTATTCCGAGGCCGCCAAGTTCGGCGACATCTGGCTGAACCCGCAGGCCGGCACCGATGCGGCACTGGCGATGGCGATGGGCCATGTGATCCTGCGCGAATACCATCTTGACCGGCAGGCCGAGTATTTCGAGGAATATGCCCGCAAATACACTGATATGCCGCTGCTTGTCC
>JBOFFO010000069.1:0-4629 GCA_051648665.1 Beijerinckiaceae bacterium
TGCTTGGCGCGATCATTGTCAGCGGCTGGTTGCGACTGTTGCGTATTCAGGATCAGGCGGCCATCGGATTTGCAGCAGGCTTGACTTCGCACGGCATCGGCACGGCGCGGGCCTTCCAAATCGGCGATGTGGCTGGCACATTTTCTGGCCTCGCGCTGGCGCTGAACGGGTTCATGACTGCATTAGTCGTGCCGCTCATCCTGCGGCTGTGGCCATAAAAAAACCGGCGTAAAACGCCGGTCTTTTCTTCATTGTCTCGGACGATATCAGTCGTCGCGATGAACCTTTTCGTTGCGCTCGTGGCGCTCCTGCGCCTCAATTGACAAAGTCGCGATTGGGCGCGCCTCCAGCCTGCGCAAGGAAATGGGTTCTCCTGTCTCTTCGCAATACCCGTATGAGCCATCGACAATCCGGGATATGGCCGCATCAATTTTTGCGATCAGTTTGCGTTGACGATCACGGGCGCGCAACTCAATCGCGCGATCTGTTTCTGATGAAGCACGGTCTGCCAGATCGGGATGATTTTCATTTTCTGCTTGCAGTGCAGCAAGTGTATCTTTCGCCTCGCGCAGGATATCTTCTTTCCAGGCGATCAGCTTGCGACGAAAATATTCCCTCTGCCGCTCATTCATAAAATTCTCTGAGTCGGTGGGGCGATAATTCGGATCAAAAGCATCTTCAGGTTTGGCGCCGTCGGTGCGATTGGACGAGGTGGAGGTCTGGGGGATGCCTGCACTCTTTTTCATGGCAGGATCAGGCTTGACCCTTGCTGCTTGAGCACGCGGCGAACCTTTTGACCCAGGCTTTTTGGCTTGAATTGCAGCTTCCGCTGATATCTTGGTTATAGCAGAGACTGTTTTGCTTTGCGGTTTCTTGAAGCTGTCAGGTTTCTTTTCGCCGAAGCTGACAACTTTGCCGGGGCCATGTGTCGAGGCTGGCTTTTGTTCCTTGGCGGCCGCGGGTGGCGTCACCGCGCTGGCTGATTTGGTCGTGCTGCCGGCGAATGTTTTAGACCGGGAGGCAGATTTACCTTCTGCCTTATGCGGCACGCTCGGCACTTTCGCTTTTTGCGTTGTATGACTCACCGCGATCGCTTTCGCGGCTGTTTGCTTTGATGCGGTTTGCGCTTTCTTTGCGGTGCCTGAAGGCCGGCTGGGCGTATTCGCCAGTGCTGTTTTGGGAAGAGCGCCTTTGGCCGCCGTATTGTTGGACGTTTTTGAAGCCTTCGCTGTACCCGTCACGGCTTTGGCTGCTGCGGCTTTGGGCGATGCTGTTTTGCTATGACCGGTCGCGGCTTTAGCACCCTTAGCCTTTTGGCTGGTTTTTGCGGTTTGTGCCTTGGATGCTACCCGCCCTGAGAGGGCGGACTTCGCCTTGCGAGTGCCATTGCGATCTGAAACCGACTTGTTGCCTGCTTCATTACGTGGCTGAGAAGCCTTTGATTTAGCGGCGGATTTGGCCGATTTTGCCGAACTCTTGACCATGCGCTTGATCCGTTTCTCCCGCGTGAATTTTTTGATCGTATTTTTACGGTCTATAGCGGAGGGGCAGCATGGGTTCAACGCATATCCCCAACAAAAGTCGCATGATGCTTAAGCATCAGGTGCGCAAATCCGAAGCACGATTTTGCAGTCTGTTGTCGGGACAGATTATACGCGCGGCGCGCGTGAAAGTTTGGCTAACTCAACTGCTGCGCGCAAGTCGATCTGGCCGAGCAGGTCGTCGAGCCTTGCATCCCCGGTTTCAGCTCGCTGATCAGCCAAGGTCTGCCGCAGCCGGGCAAGTTGTGCGCCGGAGACGTGACCGTCTAGCACGGCGAGTTTGAGCTGTTCCAGTGAATCCAGCAGCTGATGGCCCCGACGAGAGGCGCGGCGGCGGCGCTCCTGATGGGTCTCCGATTCGCCTTGCAGGGCCAGCACCGCATCAAGCCCAAGCGTCGCGCTTGTACTGCTGACACGTGCGCGCTCGGTGGCCGCACTGTCGTCGGTCACTTGAAATCCCCGGCCGTTACGCACGGACTTTGCGCTCGTCGCGCCAGCCATGCTGATGGGGAATTTCGAATCAACGCGCATTGCGCCTCCTGATAGCCCCTGAGCTTGATCTGGCCCGCGTTAAGGAAGCGTAAACCAACCGGCAGCTTTTGCCGCGTTCCCGGCAAACTACACCGCCAGAAGTGCTGCTACAGGGGCGCGCCTAAAATATAGTTCAATGATAACAATATGATATAAGGCGTCTGGCCGTGGCACGGCGCTCGCATCGGGGTGACGCAGTTGGTTGCGGTCGGGTCCATATCCATGCGTTCGTGGTTCAAATGTCTGGTGTGTGCGTTCAGCGTCATCGCGTCTGCGTTCGGCGGGGCGGGGGACAGCCTTGCCCTGTCGCGCATCAAGGATCTGGCTTCGGTCGAGGGGGTCCGGAGCAACCAGCTTGTAGGCTATGGCATTGTCGTGGGGCTGAACGGCACCGGCGATACGCTGAACAACGCGCCCTTCACCAAGCAATCGGCTACGGCCATGCTGGAGCGTCTGGGCATCAACACCCGTGGTGCCAATATGCGCACGGCCAACATGGCGGCGGTGATCGTGACGGCCAATTTGCCGCCCTTCTCAACGCAAGGCACCCGGATCGATGTCACGGTCTCTTCGCTGGGCGATGCCAAGAGCCTGCAAGGTGGCACGCTGCTGGCCACGCCGCTGCTGGGTGCGGATGGCGAGGTCTATGCCGTGGCGCAAGGCTCGCTCGCCATTTCCGGGTTCTCAGCGCAAGGCGATGCTGCAAGCGTCACACGGGGCGTGCCGACAGTGGGGCGCATTTCGTCCGGCGCCCTCGTGGAACGGGAAATCGAGTTTAAACTGCAAGGCCAGAAATCGCTGCGCCTCGCCCTGCGCAACCCGGATTTCACTACGGCCCGACGCATTGCCGCTGCGGTGAATGATTTCATCGGGGCGAATACAGCCGAGCCGACCGATCCTTCAACAGTCGTGTTGCAAGTGCCGCCGAAATATCAGGGCAACATTATCCGCCTGCTGACTGAAGTGGAGCAGCTGCGAATCGAGCCTGACCAGATTGCCAAGATTGTCGTCGATGAGCGTTCTGGCGTGATTGTCATGGGCCGCGATGTGCGCGTTAGCCAGGTTGCAGTGGCGCAGGGCAATCTGACGGTATCCATCGCCGAAGCGCCGCAGGTATCGCAACCGGAAGCCTTCTCCAATGGGCAGACAACGGTGGTGCCACGCAGTCAGGTCAAGGTCGATACGGGTGCGGGCAATAAAATGGCCGTTGTGCGTGATGGTGTGACACTGCGGGAACTTGTCGATGCGCTGAACGCGCTCGGCGTTGGCCCGCGCGATCTGATTTCGATCCTGCAGGCCATTAAGGCTGCAGGTGCGTTGCAAGCAGAAATTGAGGTGATCTGATGGCTGCTGCTCTTGCACTGCTTCCTGCCGCCAAGCTGGCGCTTGGCAAAGCTGCTGCCCAGACAGGCGTTGCGGCGCTGACCAAGGCCACCAGTGCGGCGCAGGCTCACGGCGTCGATGCAGCGACGGAAAAGAAACTGCGCAAGACCGCGAATGAATTCGAGACGCTGTTCCTTGAACAATCCATGGAACGGATGTTTTCCGGTCTTGGCGAGGAAGGTCCGCTTGGCAATGGCGGCACCGGTGGCGATGTCTGGCGCTCAATGCTGGCCGGTGAATACGCCAAAGGCATCGTACGCAATGGCGGTGTCGGAATTTCCGAAAGTATTTATAGCGAGCTGCTGAAATTGCAGAGCGGCGGAAAGGCATAAGGATCTGATCATGAAGCAACCCCCAAACTCTGCTCCGTCACAACGGCGTATTGCCACACCGGATGAGGCACGCAGCTTTCTTCACGAGATGACCGTTGCTATCAAAGATATGCAGCATGTGATTGAACGCGAGACAGGTCTGATGAAAGCGGGTCAGGTGCGGCAAGCGCTGGCGCTGCATGAGGAAAAGTCCGAAAAATCTGGCCATTATCTGCGTTGCATGCAAACCTTGAAATCAAATGCGATTGCGATTGCGCGGCTGGCGCCTGGCGAAGTCGAGACGCTGCGCAAGATGCATGCGGTGTTCAATGATCTTCTGGCCTTTAATCAGCAGGTGATTGCAACGATCAAATCGGTCTCTGAAAATCTCGTGCGCACCGTGCAGGAAGAAACGACGGCAACGCGCGCTCTCGCCACATATGGACCCGGTGCGAATGTCGCGCGGCATACGCCTGGCCATGCGCCCCTGACACTGTCCGTGCGTCTCTAGGTAAGTAAGACGGCTGGACATATTAAAGTTTTGTTAGGCATTTCCCTAACGGAATCCCCAAAATTCTTGCATTTTTCCCGAAAGAGTCGCTTTTTAGGTAGTGTTGAAAACATATGGCAGCACACAACTGTTGGTGTGTTGTCATGTGCAAGTGGCACATTTTTTTGAGGCTAATGACATGGAAGCGCCGTATCTATCCGGTGCTGTTCCCAGCACCACAGTTTTACAAGGCCGTACGCCTGTTCAGTCAGCAGCGCCTGTGGTGAAAACTGTCATGCCTGAATCCAAGGCTGTCACTGCAGTTCCGGAAAAACCGGCTGTGCGCGTGGAGATTTCGGGTGACGCCCAACGT
>JBOFFO010000070.1:0-2039 GCA_051648665.1 Beijerinckiaceae bacterium
CCCTCGGCCTGCGCCACGGGCATCAGACAGGCACACACCGGCGCGCCATCCACCAGAACCGTGCAAGCGCCGCAATCGCCGGCATCGCAGCCGGATTTCGTGCCGGTCAACCCGGCCTGTTCGCGAATTGCGTTCGAAAGGCGCGTGGCGGAATCACCGCGAAAGGCGAAAGATTCGCCATTGAGTTGAATTGCAATGGACGGCGCAGCGTCAAGCATGGCCGTGCTCCAAGCAACAGGCTGCCAGCGCTCGCCGCACCAGTGTCAGCGCTGCATCACGGCGATATTCTGCACTGGCGCGCCCGTCATCAATGGGCGTGAGATCGGCAAGATGAAGCGGCTTGACCGCGTCAGCGATCCGGGGCGTGAGAGGCTGGCCGATCAGGTCACGCTCCAGAAGCGGCAAGCGCTGCGCCACGGCAGAACACGCTCCGACCGCGATGCGCGCTGCGCCGATGTGGCCATTATTGTCAGGCACAATCACCGCACTGACCATGGCAATGGAAATGACGAGATAACGCCGCGCGCCCAGTTTCAGAAACACGCTGCGTGCGCGGCTATCGTGCGCCGGTACAAGAACAGCGGTCATGATATCGCCGGCTTGCAAGGCTGTGCGGCGATTGCCGAGAATAAATTCCGCCAATGGCATGACTCGTCGCCCGGCGCGTGAAAATAATTCCACGCTGGCGTCCACAGTCATCAGCGGCGGCACGCTGTCAGCGGCTGGCGATGCGTTGCAGAGATTGCCGCCGATGGTGCCGGCATTCTGGATTTGGCGTGCGCCGATCTCGCGCGCTGCTGCCTTCAGACCATCCAGACAGGATGGTAATTCAGCAGCCAGGATGTCACTCCAGGTAGCGCAGCCGCCAATGCGTAGGCCTTCGGCCTCAGCGCTGATGGCGCGGAGAGCTGGAATGCGGGTGATGTCAACAAGCGCGGGCGGCGTTGGGCGATCCACCAGCGCCGGCATGATGTCGGTGCCGCCTGCAAAGATGCGCCCGCCGGTTTGCGCGAGCGCCGTCACGGCAGCATCGAGGCTTAATGGCCTCACAAACATGGAGGCACCTGAACAGGACAGCTGGACGATGAAACGGCAGTCTTTATCACCCGCCGATAATGCCGGCTTTGTCCCACCGCGCAAGCGCAGTCTGTGGCCCAGCAAACAGCCTCAAAAGGCCTGTCCACCAGCATCTTGCGGAACCCCGGAGAATAACGGACGAATAACGGGTTACGGTGCACCCTTTGACTCCCGGTCACGCAAAGCAGGAGGCGACTGATGCATGGATTTGACGCCCGTCCTGTGCAGCAGGCCGATGGCTCGATCAGTGTGCGGTGGTCGCAGAAGAGCGTCGATGAGCCGGGCACCTTCCGCGCGCCGGCCGATGGTGCCCAGCCCAATCTGATCAAACCGCTGAATGCAGGCCAGATGCACCGCGCCGGCGGACTGATCGACGCCACCGGCAAAGTGGTGGACCAGAAAAAACTCCATGCGCTCATTTCAGCACTGGCGGCGCGCATCAATGACGAAAGCGACCGCCTGCAAGGGGTGCCGGATAACGAGAGCATACCATCGGGCTATGTCTATCTGCTGCAATTCATCGCCCATGACATGGTCGATACGGCCATTGCGGCGTCTATTGTTGACGGCAAGATGAAACCGGCCTTCGCCAACATCCGCTCGCGCGCGCTGCGGCTGGATACGCTTTACGGCGCCAATCCGGAAGCGCGTCCGCATGCCTATGCCTATGGGCCAGACCAGCGTGCCCATAACGGACAAGTGCCGCGCCTGAAGCTGCGGGTCGGCAGCCCTTATCCCGAAGAGGCCAAGCCGCCAAAAGGACGCTATTGCCCAAGGCGCGACATTGGCCGGGCAGAAAAACCGCGCGCGACGGACCGCGCCGGAGAACTTGGTCTTGAGTATGACAGGCCGACGCTGCGTGAGATGGCAAAACTGTGCGAGGAGATGGCGCAGGACAATTATGCCAAACCGCGCATAGACGATGCGCTGACAGCCTTTTCCCCCAACCTTTTGACAGAGCC
>JBOFFO010000071.1:0-11496 GCA_051648665.1 Beijerinckiaceae bacterium
ATGACCGCGCTTTTGTTTCTCACCATTTTTGTGCCTGATCTCGCCCAGACCATCGGCGTTGCGGCCTTCGCCGCTTTCGATGCGATTTTCGATTCGCTCTGGCGCGATGATCCCGCGCGCGCTGCCGCGATTGGCTGGAAGGCGTGGCAGATGCTTCTGCTGATCATCGTCATGCCTGTGGCTGTTACCGCTGTCCTCGGCGAACTGTTCCGGCTCGGCGGCGCCCTCGGCCACGCGGTCGTCAGCGGCCTGCTCGCAGCGCTGGTTCCTCTGGCGATGACCGCATCGACGCGCGCGCCATCAGGCGCCGAGGGACGCGTACTGGCCTGTCTTTTCTTTGCAGGCGCGGCGGGCGGGCTTATCTATTTTCTGATCGGGGGGCGCAAACCGCGCGCCATACCATTCCTGCCGCCGCACACAGAGATTCTGCCGCCACGCTAACGTCAGCGTGCCTGTGTCATCAGGATTTTTGCGGCGAAGGCGCCGAAAATGCCGGCAAAAATATAATCGATCGCGCGCATCACCTGCGGCCTCTGTTTCAATATCGCGATCAGCCGCTCCGCGCCGAGGATCATGATGATCGACAGCGGAATGTTGAAGATCACGAACATCATGCCGAGAAAAAACAGTTTGCCCTGCGCATGCGGATCGCTGGCGCTGACGAATTGCGGCAGAAACGTCACAAAGAACAGGATCACTTTGGGATTGGCGAGATTGATGCCAATGCCGGTAAAAAACGTGCCCCAGAAGGTCCGTTCCTTGACCTCGCCGGTACGCACATTCAGCACCGATCCATTGCGCAGTGAATCCACGGCCAGCCACAGCAGATACAGTGCGCCAACAATCTTCAGAACGAAAAACGCCTGCGGCGACGCCGCGATCAGCGCGGAAATGCCGAGCGCAGCCAGCATGGTGTGAACGACGCATCCGACATTCGCGCCGAAGGCCGAGGCGAAACCAAGCGTGCGCCCGCCCGCCACCGTACGCGCCAGAAACAGGCTCATGTCAGGGCCTGGCGTGATGAACAGCACCACGCAGGCTATGGCGTAGGTGAGGAGCGTGGTGGTGTCGGGAATGAAATTCATCGCAGTCAGTCGCCAATCGGCAGTCGGAATTGCCTTACCCTATGGCATAATCGACTGCCTACTGCCTACTGCCTAGTGTCGATTGCCGTTTTAATCCCCTACCGCCACACCCTCGCGCCGGGAATCCGCGCCACCGGCAAAACCCTGCGGTGTCACTACGATGGCCTGAATGCCGGAGGTCATGTCGATCAGCCGCACCTCATGGCCCTTCGCTTCCAGCGCCGGCTTCCACGCCTCCGCTTCCGTGCCTTTTTCAATTTCGGTAGGACCATTGCGGCTGCCACCATTGGGAAGGTCAACCGCCTGCTGCGGATCGAGCCCCCAATCGAGAATGCCGATCAGTGTTTTCGCTACATAGCCGATGATCTGGCTGCCGCCGGGCGATCCTGTCACCGCATAGAGCCGGCCGAACGCATCGAACACCAGAGTCGGCGCCATGGAGCTGCGCGGCCGTTTGCCTGCTTCCACACGATTCGCCACCGGCTTGCCGTTATCCTCCGGTGCAAAATTGAAATCGGTGAGTTCGTTGTTCAGCAGAAAACCGCCTGCCGTCATGATGCGCGCGCCGAACCCGTCCTCGATCGTCGTCGTCATCGCCACCGCATTGCCATCGCCGTCGATCACCGAAATATGGCTGGTGCCATTTTCAATGCCGTCGGAGGGCGCGAATACATCCGCGCGGCGATGCGGCGGCTCGCCCGCTTTGGCGCGGCCCATGCTTTTTTGCAGATCGATCAACGCGCCGCGTGAACGGACATAATCCGCATCGACAAGGCCGCGCACAGGAACATTCACGAAAGCGGAATCAGCGAGATATTGTGCCCGATCCGCGAAGGCGAGACGGCCCGCTTCGGCGAGCAGATGAAAGGCCTGTGGCCCCTGTCCCAAACGCTTCAGATCATGCGCCGCAAGCACGCCGAGCATTTGCAGCACCGCGACGCCGCCGGAGCTTGGCGGACCCATGCCGCAAACGGTGAAGGCGCGATATGGCCCGCACACCGCAGGCCGTTCCTCGACCGTATAATTTTTCAGATCATCGAGCGTGATATCGCCGGGATTGCTGCTGTGTCCGGTAACTGTCGCAACAATATCCTGCGCGATGGCGCCGGAATAAAAAACGTCAGCGCCGCCCGCTGCAATCGCCCGCAAGGTCTGCGCAAAAGCAGGATGCTTCAGAACATGGCCGACCGGATGGGGATTGCCATCCGCGCCGTAATACAGGGCCCGCGCGCGCGCATCGTTGCGCAGCGCCTTTTCACCGTTCAGCAGGCCATTGAGGCGTGGCGATACCGAGAAACCCTCCTCCGCAAGCCGGATCGCCGGCGCGAACAGCCGCTCCCACGATAGCCGGCCCCAGCGCTTGTGGGCCGCCTCCAGCACACGCACCGTGCCGGGCACGCCGACGCTGCGGCCGCCCACCACAGCCTCCATAAAGGCCATGGGCTTGCCGTCCCGCATGAAACGGTCAGGCTTGGCGGCAGCGGGTGCGGTTTCCCGCCCGTCCAGCGTCACGACCTGCTGGCGGCGCTGGTCCCAATGGACAATGAAAGCGCCGCCGCCGATGCCGGAACTTTGCGGCTCGACCAGATTGAGCACGAGCTGGATCGCGATGACCGCATCAGCAGCACTGCCACCGGCCCGTAAAATCTCCCGACCCGCATCGGCCGCGAGCGGATTGGCCGCCGCGGCCATGTATTTGCGCGACAAGCCCATCGTCTTGGACGTGCGGCCCGTGGCGGCTTCCGGCGCAGGCGCTATCGTGGTCTGCGCCAGCGCGACCCCGCCCGTGCAGGCCACAAGCGTGACTGCAACCAGATTTGCGGTTAGGCGTTGTGAATAGGACAGTGGGATGGGCATGCCGGGGCTCCTCTGGCGTCAGCCTCGGGCCAGTCTAGTCCCGGAATGGACGGGATGCGAGGCCGGGGGAACGCCTTGCGGCGGTCTGGTCTGTCCCCATTTTGGATTATGAGTGGCGCGGATGATCCGCGCTTTAAGAGGGCAGCATCAATGAGCATTTTCAAGCGCGTAAAGCTGGCTCTCGCAGCGGCAGGCATGGCCCTGGCTGTTGCGGGTTGCGGCCTGAACAATGTGCCGACACTGGAAGAACAGGCGAAGACCCGCTGGGCCGAGGTCCAGAGCCAGTATCAGCGCCGCGCTGATCTTATTCCCAACCTCGTCGAGACGGTAAAGGGCTTTGCCAGGCAGGAGCAGGAAACACTGACCCGCGTCATCGAGGCCCGCGCCAAGGCCACGTCGGTACAGATGGACCCTTCCATTCTCAACGATCCGGAAAAATTCAAAAAATTTCAGGAAGCACAGGGCGAATTATCAAGTGCGCTCGGCCGCCTCATCGCGGTCAGCGAAGCCTATCCCGATCTGAAATCGAACCAGAATTTCCTCGCCCTGCAATCGCAACTCGAAGGCACAGAAAATCGCATCTCCGTCGCACGCCGTGATTATATTCAGGCCGTTGGCGCCTATAATACGGAAGTGCGCACCTTTCCCGGCATGCTCTGGGCGCGATTTATCTGGGGCGCAAAGCCGATGGAGACATTTGCCGCTGCGCCAGGCGCGCAAACCGCGCCAGCTGTCAAATTCTGACCATTCCATCCGGTGTGACGCGATGCAGCGATGTCTGTAATGCGGGCAGCCAACAACTTTGACGGACGCGCGGCTGCAATGCTGCGCGCGTGTCTGGCTGTATTTATTCTACTGATCTGCAATTCTGCCTTTGCTCAAACTTTCCCCGCACTCACTGGCCGCGTCGTCGATGCCGCCAGCATCATCGACGCGGCGAACGAAATTTCCCTCGACCAGAAATTGAAGGCCCACGAGGATAAGACGAGCGACCAGATCGTCATCGCCACCATCGCCTCGCTTGAAGGCTACGACATCGCCGATTATGCCAACCGGCTTTTCCGCCATTGGAAACTGGGACAGGCGAAAACCAACAATGGCGTGCTGATCCTCGTTGCGCCGAACGAACGCAAGATTCGCATTGAGGTCGGCTATGGTCTCGAAGGTTCGCTGACCGATGCAGTGTCCCGCGTCATTATCGCCGGGGCGATCGCGCCGAAGTTCAAACAGAATGACTATGCCGGCGGCTTGCAAGCAGGCACCGATGCGGTCATCGGCACACTGACCGGCGATGATGAATGGCAGCAGCGCGCCAAATTGCGCAATGTCGATTCCGGCCGGCCGGAATTTCCGCTCATCCTGTTCATCGTCATCATTATCCTCGTGTTTTTTATCCTGCCGAATTTTTTCCGCGCCCGGCAGGCGGCGAATGCCGGCAAGTACCACCGCACCCGCAATGGCCGCTGGATTGTGTTGCCTGCCCCGACCAACTGGTCTGGCGGCGGCTACTCCGGTGGCGGAGGATGGAGTGGTGGTGGCGGATTTGGCGGCGGGTTTTCCGGCGGGGGAGGCTCCTCCGGCGGTGGCGGCGCTTCGGGAGACTGGTGATGACGGACCTGATGTCTCTGGCCGACCGTGATCGCATTGCCGCCAGCATCCGCCATGCGGAATTGCGGACATCCGGCGAAATTCTTGTCCTGGTCGCCCGCACCGCCAGCGACTATTGGGCCATTCCCGTTCTGTGGGCGGCGATTGCCGCTCTTGCCATGCCGTGGCCGCTGATCTGGCTGACCAGCTGGAGCGCCTACACCATTCACCTCATGCAGATGATCGCGTTTGCGGTTCTGGCGCTGCTGTTTTCCCTGCCGCGCAGCAATCGCATCGCCCTGGTGCCGCGCTTCCTGCGCCGCCGCCGCGCGCGCCAGATGGCCCGGGAGCATTTTTTCACGCAGGGGCTGCACCGGACCATGCAACGCACCGGCGTCATGATCTTCGTCGCCGTTACAGAACGCTATGCCGAAGTGCTGGTCGATGACGGCATTGCCGACCGCGTCGATGACGGCGTCTGGCGGGAGGTGGTGACCGATCTGGTCGCAGCCTTGCGTGACAACCGTATGGGGGACGGGCTGGTGCGTGCGGTCGAGGAATGTGCAATCATACTCGCTGATCATGTCCCGCCTGTGGCCGATGATCAGAATGAATTGCCGGACAAGGTTATCCTGATCTGATCAGGCCCGACCTCTGCCGGGCTGCAGCACCTACAGCCCAGTCTTCGCCGCGCCGAGGATGACGCCGGGCTTGTCGCCATGCATCACCTGCAACAGCACAGCATAACCACCAATGCCGGCAGCGCGGTCTCCGGCAAGATCGACCGAGACGGATTTTTCCATGCCGTCCCATGAGCCGGCCTGCCGGATGGCGCGGACAATGTTACGGTAATGCATGGTCTTGCCGGCGTTCTCACCACTGCTGACCGTGACGGTCTCCTGCGGCTTGAAGGCAAGCACGACAATTTGCGCCGCCCGTGGGCCATCTCCCGCTGAGCCGATCTCGATCACCAGTTTGCCCGCCCGCACCTGCGCTTTCATCGGCACAGTCAAAGCCCCGTGCTGGCCGCGGGCACTGTCGGCAACGGACTGGATTTTCTCCCGCTTGGAGCCGACGACATGATGCTTGCCGTCAATCACCACCTGCGGCGTATAGACCTTGTGATCACCGCGCTGGGCCGCATAGGCCTTCTGCCGCGCCGCATTTTCTGGCGTTGCCAGCGTATCCTTCCAGCCCAGATAATCCCAGTAATCCACCGCATAGGACACCGCGACGACATCTGCGCGCTGCGCCATTTCCGCCACGAACGCATCCGCCTTGGGACTGTTGGAGCAACCCTGCGAGGTGAACAGCTCGATCACCATGCGCGGCATACTCTCGCCCTGTGCCAGCGCCTGTGGCGCAGACGCAAGCCCGGCCCATGCAAGGACAGAGACAAAAGCCAGACGGAGGGCCGGAGCGGCAAACGCGATCATGGATTTTCCATGCCACGCCCATACCGCCGCCGCCAACTCACGAGGCGGTGAAGCGCGTTCACAAAAGAAAAAGCCGGGCGTGATGCCCGGCTTTTCCATGTGTGTGATGGCAATGCTCAGGCGGCGAGCTGGCGCAGCACATAGTGCAGGATGCCGCCGTTGCGGACATATTCCAGCTCATCCAGCGTATCGATCCGGCACAGGATCGGCACGTTCTTCGTCGAGCCGTCCGCATAGGTGATTTCCGCCGTCATCATCTGGCGCGGCTTGATCTCGCCTTCCAGGCCACGGATCGTCACCATCTCGTCGCCCTTCAGGCCCAGCGTCTGCCAGCTTGTGCCCTGTTCGAGCGTGAACGGGATGACGCCCATGCCGACAAGGTTCGAGCGATGGATGCGCTCGAAGCTCTGGGCGATGACGGCGCGCACGCCGAGCAGGTTGGTGCCCTTCGCGGCCCAGTCGCGCGACGAGCCATTGCCGTATTCGACACCGGCGAACACCACGAGCGGCACCTTCTCCGCCTGATACTGCATGGCGACATCATAGATCGAGGCCTGCTTGCCATCCGGATAATGCACGGCATGGCCGCCTTCCGGCGTGTTGCCCGCCGCATCCTTCACCGTGAAGTTCTTGATGCGGATATTGGCGAAGGTGCCGCGCATCATGACCTCATGATTGCCGCGCCGCGTGCCGTACTGGTTGAAATCCTCGACGCGGACCTGGCGCTCGGAGAGGAATTTACCAGCCGGTGACGCCGCCTTGATCGAACCGGCCGGAGAAATATGGTCGGTCGTGATCTTGTCGCCGAACAGGCCGAGGATACGCGCATTGACGATATCCTTGACCGGTTCCGGCTGCATCGTCATGCCCTCGAAATAGGGCGGGTTCTGCACATAGGTCGAGCCCATGTCCCACTTGTAGGTTTCGCCCGCCGGAGCCTTCACCTTGCCCCAGTTGGCATCGCCCTTGAACACATCCGCATAGCGCGCCTTGAAGATTTTCTTCGTGACATATTTGCGGATGAAATCCTGAATTTCCTTCGTGCTGGGCCAGATGTCGCGCAGATAAACGGGATTGCCCTTCTTGTCGTGGCCGACCGGCTCCTTCGACAAATCCATCTGCACCGATCCGGCAAGCGCGTAGGCGACGACGAGCGGCGGTGAAGCCAGATAATTCGCCTGCACATCCGGGCTGACGCGGCCTTCGAAGTTGCGGTTGCCGGACAGAACAGCCGCAGCAATCACACCATTGTCGTTGATCGCCTTCGAGATCGGACCCGGCAACGGACCAGAATTGCCGATGCAGGTGGTGCAGCCGAAGCCGACGAGATTAAAGCCGAGCTTGTCCAGATCTTTCTGCAAACCGGAATTGGCGAGATATTCCGCCACGACTTGGCTGCCCGGCGCGAGCGAGGTTTTCACCCACGGTTTCACCGTAATGCCCTTTGCCACGGCGTTGCGCGCCAGAAGACCCGCGCCGATCAGCACGCTGGGATTGGAGGTGTTGGTGCAAGAGGTGATTGCCGCGATCACCACATCGCCGTGACCAAGATCGAAATTCTTGCCCTCGACCTTGTAGCGCGTCGCGATGTCACCGGCCTTCTTGTATTCCGTCTCCATCGCTGCCGCGAAACCGGCTTTCACATCAGTGAGCGCCACGCGGCCTTCCGGACGCTTCGGCCCGGCCAGCGAGGGGATCACATCATCGAGCGACAATTCCAGTGTATCGGTGAACACCGGATCAGGCGTCTTCGCCGATCGGAACATGCCTTGCGCCTTGGCGTATTTTTCTGCCAGCGCGATACGCGCGGTCTTGCGGCCCGACATTTCGAGGAAACGCAGGGTTTCATCGTCGATCGGGAAGAAGCCGCAGGTCGCGCCATATTCCGGCGCCATGTTGGCGATCGTCGCGCGGTCCGCGAGGCTGAGGGAATCAAGGCCGGGGCCGTAGAATTCGACGAACTTGTTCACCACGCCCTTCTTGCGCAGCATCTGCGTGACGGTCAGCACGAGATCGGTGGCGGTGATGCCTTCCTTCAATTTGCCCGTGAACTTGAAGCCAATGACTTCCGGCAACAGCATGGATTGCGGCTGTCCCAGCATCGCCGCCTCTGCCTCAATGCCGCCAACGCCCCAGCCCAGCACGGCCACGCCATTGACCATCGTGGTATGCGAGTCGGTGCCCACCAGCGTATCAGGATAGGCGACCTCGACCGTGGTGGTCTTGCCGGCCTTCTTCACCTTCTCTTTGCGCGTCCATACGGTCTGCGACAGATATTCCAGATTGACCTGGTGGCAGATGCCGGTGCCGGGCGGCACGACCGAGAAATTCTCGAACGCCTGCTGGCCCCATTTCAGGAAGCGGTAGCGCTCGCCATTGCGCGCATATTCCAGATCGACATTCTTCTTGAACGCCTTGGGCGAGCCGAATTCATCGACGATCACCGAATGGTCGATGACGAGATCGACCGGCACGAGGGGATTGATCTTCTGCGGGTCGCCGCCGAGTTTCTTCATCGCATCGCGCATGGCGGCGAGATCGACCACGGCGGGAACGCCGGTGAAATCCTGCATCAGCACCCGCGCCGGGCGGAACGCGATTTCAGCGCCGGCCTTGCCCTTGTCCTTCAGCCAAGCAGCGACGGCCTGAATGTCCTCTTTCTTCACCGTGCGGCCATCCTCGTGGCGCAACAGATTTTCGAGCAGCACCTTCATCGAGAATGGCAGGGCCGAAATGCCCTTGAGTCCGTTCTTCTCCGCATCTTTCAGCGAATAATAGACATAGGATTTGGTGCCGACCTTGAGGGTCTTGCGGCATTTGAAGCTGTCGAGCGCGCTCATGAAAATGTCCCGGATTGTTCCCGCCATGCGCGGGGCCTGAAAGTTGATGGACGCGGCCCTTGACCGCGGCGCGAGCCGCGAGGACCACGGGCAGATTGCGCGAAGCGCACGCCGTTCCGGGGGTGCCCGGACTTTCAGGAGCAAACCGGCGTTGCCGGAGGCTCTATAGATCAATTCCAAAATGCCCGCTACACCACTAAGGACGATGCCGGTCAAAATTTCCCGGCAGCTTTCCGGCCAGCCTCCGCTCCAACACCATCTGATCCCGCTTGCCCTTCGCTCTCACCCTTCGTGCCGAAACATTGGCCTGCCAACGCGGCGAGCGGCGGCTGTTCCATGACCTGTCCTTCACGCTTGCGCCGGGCAACGTACTGATCGTGACAGGGCCGAATGGCACGGGAAAATCGTCCCTGCTGCGCCTGGTCAGCGGCCTGCTGGAGCCAACGGCGGGACACATCCATGCAGATGGCGCTGAGGATGCCGACCTGGCCACGCTCAGCCATTTCCTCTCCCATCGCGACGGTCTTAAGCCAGCCCTGACAACCCGCGAATCCCTGCTCTGGACCGCCCGCCTTCTCGGCAGCGGCGGACAGGATGTTGACTCAGCTTTGTCGCAGGTGGCCTTGACCCATGTCGCTGATCTGCCGACCGCCTATCTCTCCGCCGGACAGCGGCGGCGTATTGGACTGGCGCGCCTGGTCGCCAGCCCGCGCCCGCTCTGGCTGCTCGATGAACCGACCTCGGCGCTCGACGCTGATGGACAGGCATTGCTTGACCGGCTTGTCGCAGACCACCGGGCGCAGGGAGGGCTGATCATCGCCGCGACCCACCAGCCACTGCATTGGCCGGACGCACAAACCCTGCGGATCGGCGCTGCCAGGCCCGCAGGGCCGGAGACGGCGCCATGAGCGGCTTCTGGTCCCTTGTCCGGCGCGACCTCGTGCTCTCCTTCCGGATCGGCGGCGGAGCGGGCTTCAGTCTCGCTTTTTTTCTGATGATCGTCGCGCTGGTGCCGTTCGCGGTTGGTCCGGAAACCCATTTCCTGTCGCGCATCGCCCCGGCCATTCTCTGGCTCGGCGCTGTGCTGGCGACGCTGATCGGCCTCGACCGGCTGTTTCAGGCCGATGAGGAGGATGGAACGCTCGACCTGATCCGTGCCGCCGACCTGCCGCTGGAGCTGGCCGTTCTGGCCAAAGGCCTCGCCCACTGGTTGACAACCGGTTTGCCCATGGCGCTGGCCGCACCCATTTTTGGGCTGATGCTGGCGATCGAACCGCAGGCCCTGCTGCCCACTGCCATCACCCTGCTGGCCGGCACTCCGGCTCTAACCTTTATTGGCGCGGTCGGCGCCGGGCTGACCGCCCGCATCCGGCGCGGTGGCCTTCTGCTTGCCATTCTTGTCATGCCCCTGATGATCCCGGTGCTGATCTTCGGCGTCTCCGCAACGCAGGCTGCAACCGGCGGCACTGTGCCGTTTCTGACGCCGTTTCTGATCCTGACGGCGCTGTCCTTGGTGGCGATGGTGATCGGCACCGTCGCTGCCGCCGCTGCCCTGCGCAGCGAAACCTGATCTCTGAGGAGGTTCGCTTGGCCATGCTCGAACGCAACCGCAGCCGCCTCGGCCTCTATGGACCCTTCGGCCTTCTCATCCTGCTTGCAGTGGGCTGGAGCATCTACTGGTATGTCGGCGCCACGCTGGCCGAGCGTTTCATCGAAAAACGCATCGCAGCCGAACAGGCCAAGGGCCGGGACTGGCGCTGCGCCAGCCGCCGCATTGAGGGCTATCCTTTTCATTTCACCTTGCGCTGTGATGGACTGACACTCACCGTTGGCCAACGCTTTGCAATGACGCTGCCGGCTTTCCGCAGCGTAGCCATGGCCTACAATCCCCGGCAGGTGATCGCGGAACTGGATGGCCCGGTGCAGATCAAGACCGCCGGACACAACGACGTCACCGCGAACTGGCAGAATTTTCAGGTCGGTATCCGCCATGCAGCGACGCCTGACATGGCAATGTCCGCGTTCCTGACCTCCCCATTCGCGGAAGAAGCAACCACCTCCGGCCCGCAACAGATTTTCGCGGCCGAAAAATTTGATCTGCATGGCCGGCCGACGCCCGGCACATCCGGCGAGAATGCCAGCATCGACATCGCTCTGAATGGCGTGAAGGTTCTGATACCCCTCGTCGCCAATCTGCTGAACCAGAAGGAGCCGGGCGCGATCAATCTCGACGCGACCATTTCCAAAGCCGCCGCCTTCGGCCCCGGCGCGCCCATCGACAACGCGGAGCGCTGGCGCATGGCGGGCGGCACTGCGTCCATCGCGCGGCTTTATCTCGCTGCCGGAAAAATCGCTCTCGACGGCAAGGGCGAATTGCGCATCGACGACGAACGCAGGCCCGCCGGCACGCTCAGCGGCCGCGCCATCGGATTGGAACAATTCCTTGGCGGCGGCGGGGGGTTGGCCGGCCTCCTGAATTTTGGCAAGCCCAAAGACGACAAGCCCGGCGAAGCCAATGCCGCCGCACGCGGCGTGCCCTTCACGCTGCACCTGCGGGACGGGCGCGCGCAATTCGGCCCGATCCGCTTCGGCAATCTGCCAAGGCTCTATTGATTACTTCTCGTCATCCTTGCGGACGCGACCGAAATCCGGCGCATCCGTTTCCTGCCCGATATTGACGATGCCGCGCCG